>DNJW01000006.1:8806-12434 GCA_003488965.1 Lachnospiraceae bacterium
CTATTAAGATTTTTCAGCGCTCCGATTTCCGCCAAATCGCTGAAATTCTCCCCAAACAGCATAAAAATATCAGGAGCCTTCCCCAAAATCAGCTGCTCTGAAAGCCATTCCGGATAATCCTCCTTCAAAATACCGCTGACATATTCCACCTCCACTCCGGGATTTTCCTTTTCGAATAATGCAATTGCATCCTCCAATATCTGATAGGAGTATCCGTTCTGCACCTCCCAATAGCTGTCGGAAAACACTCCAATTGTTATCACTTCATCTTTTCCCCCAAACAATCCGCCCCTGCCCCACATGACTGTCAGTGCGGAAAAAAACAAAACGGCCCCCAGTACTGCCATGCATATATTTCTTTTCTTCATTCCGTCCACGCATTATCCCTCTTCTTCACTGAGTATCCTGTTTACCGTTCCCGTCTGCACCGCCCAGATAGCAAGCTGTGTGCGGTCACGCAAATCCAGCTTTCCGAGAATGGTGCTTAGGCCGTTCCTGACAGTTCCCTCTGACAGATTCAGTCTGGCAGCAATTTCCTTATTGGACAGCCCGCTTCCTACCAGAGCGGTTATCCTCCATTCTGTTTCCTTTAAATCCGCAACGCTTTTTTCGTCTACCCGGATTGTGATATTGGATTGTGCCATCCTGGAAAAAAGTTTTACCACCTTAGAAGCGATATCCCCGTTAATCATGGCAGTGCCTTCATATACTTTCCGTATTGCTTCCGCAAGTTCCTTCATGGAAACACCCTTTAAGAGATAACCGCTTGCCCCGTTTTTCAAAGCATTAAATACGTACTCGTCATCATCAAAGGTTGTCAGAATAATAATTTTGATACCCGGATAGTTTTCTTTAATAATCTGGGTACAGACCACGCCGTCCATTTCCGGCATTCTGATGTCCATTAGAATCACATCCGGCTTATTTTTTCTGACCGACCGGACCACTTCCACTCCGTTTGTAACCGTGTCTGTTACTTCAAAGTCTTTTTCATTTCTTAAAATAATCGACAAGCTCTGCCTAATCAGCTCCTGATCATCCGCAATTAAAATTTTAATCATATCCCATTCCCATGCCTTCCTTATCCTATCTCTCAAATTCTCCGCCCTGTCAGTTTCAGCTAATCTCTTCTCCCCATCTGATGGGAATACTTGCCTCCAGTATAAACCCGTTGTCCGTAAAGCAGTTCAGGCTTCCATGAAGCATTCTTAGCCGCTCTTCCATATGATGCAGACCGAATCCTTTTTCTATATGGATACAGCCAATCCCGTTATCTTTAATCCAAATATTGATTACATTATATTCCATACTGATTGCAATCCAAATTTTCCCGGCTTTTCCATGCCTGATTGCATTGGTAATGCTCTCCTGCACAATTCTGTATATAATTTCTTCCTCGTCTTTATTAAAATGCACCAAAGGAGCGGTGCAGCAGTACTCTATCTCTATGCCGGAAGCTCTTTTTGTCTCCTCCATCATCTGCAGCAGCGCTTTTTCCAATTCCATCTTCTCCAGCGCATCGGGACGCAGCGCTTTTACCGACCTGCGCACATCCGTCATCCCGTTTCTTGCCACATCTGCAATCACCTTCAGCTGCTCTTTTACCGCCTCCGGAGCCGCATCCATCAATGTGATACAAGCGTCCAGTCCCGTAATAATCCCTGTCAGCGTATGGCCCAGTGTATCATGAATCTCCCTTGCCAGCCGGTTCCGCTCCTGAGTTTCCGCATTCTTAATGGATTCCCTTGAATATTCTTCCATCTGCCTGTTCGCCTGCTGCAGCTCTTCATTGGCATGGTTCAGCTTTTCATTGAGCTGGAGAATCCTCTCCTTCTCGCTCATCTGGATACGCATCAGAAGAATTGTATAAATAATAAATACCAGCATATTGAGGGAACTCAAAATATTTCTCATTGCCAAAATAACAGAACGGATATCTCCGCGGTAATAAGACAGATACGTTTCTAAAGCAGTAATGTTATATTTTCCAGAAAAAAGATTATAATCCGTCAAAAGATAAACGGCGCAGATAACCCCGATTGCTGTAAACCTTCCCTTCATTCCAGGAAATCTTTTGGTGACATCTGCAAGAATCAAAAGCAGAATCCCCGTATAGCTGAAATTAAGAAAATAAATAAGAAAAAGACTGACAATAATCTCCATTCCTGTTTTCAGATATACCAGATAGCTGTTTTCCACCTGAATACAAAGAAAAAGTGTCAAGCTTCCGGTCAGAAGAGTCACTGCCGTCATAATCTTCCATGGCACAAAAGGCATACTGCGAACCTGCTGCAAAAATGCAAGTGCCGTATTTTCCCGGGCATACCCCAGCAGACTGACAATTATTACACCGGCTATATAAAAAATAATGATTAAATTTAAATTGAGCATTCCTAAAAAAACAATCCTAGGGCCTCTATTATCGTCCATGCCTTTCTCTCCTATATCATTGCCATCTGTCAACTCCAAACTGTTTTACATTTTTTTCGGTAACCAGTTCTACGGGCACCAAAATATTCTTTTCCACCTGTTCTCCGTCCAGCAGCCGGTAAATGACATCTGCCGCTTCCTTTCCTATTTGCGCCGGAAACTGTGCCGCCGATGCCTGCATCATCCCCTCCGCAATCAATGCCTTGGAATCCGGCGAAGCATCCACCCCATACAAATCCACTTCATCCAGCATATTTTTCTCATCCAATGCAGCCGCAGCACCCACGCTTGCCAAATCGTTGAGGCAAAAAACACTGTCAAACTCAATTCCTTCTTCAATTGCCTTTTGCAGCTGCGGCATGGCTATTTCCAGCTGGCCCTCGCATTCGATTTTCTTCACAATCTCCATATTTTCATTTTCCGAAACCGTATCAATAAACCCCTGTACTCTGTCCTGCCCGGACTTAGCGGCTCCATGTGTCATAACGAGAATACGGGATTTATCATGCTGCGCAAGAAAATATTCCCCCACCAGAACGCCTGCCTGATAATTATCCGACGTAATGGTACAGTCCACCAGTCCGCTGTCCTGCACATTGGTATCCAGCACTACAACAAGCGTCCCTTGCCGCTTTGCCTGTCCCAGAACCTCCGTCAGGCTTTCCCAGTCCACCGGCGTGATAATCAGCACATCCACTCCCATATCCAGCATTTCCTGTATCTGCTCAATCTGCCTTCTTACATCCAGCGCTGGGTCTCTTAGCACCATACGGTCTCCCTCCGCTTCCACCCTATAAGTAATTTCTTCGCTGATAATCTTATAGAACTCATTGTTCATCGTCATATAGCTGGCGCCGAACAAAAGAGAATTTTCTTTCTGATTCAGGGAAAAATCCTGCCCGCTCCAGAAAAAAAATATTCCTGCCGCAATTGCAGCAGCATTTGCCAGCAAAAAGATTATGCCGCACATATATTTATACTTTTTATCCATATTATCGCCTGCTTTCCCATCTCATCTGACCTTAATTATAACAAAAACAAACTCTAAAACAATTATTTTTTTTATTTTCTATGCTTCGCTTTTTCAAAAAATAGATTGACAATTCTTTTATATTCATATAGTATATATCGTGAACTTTTCACAAAGTGAACTTTTTGTGTAATAGGAAATTATGCCGCAGCGTTGTGAGAAGCCAAC
>DNJW01000006.1:12705-13249 GCA_003488965.1 Lachnospiraceae bacterium
GAGAAGCCAACAAGAATTTGCAGACTATGATTGTAACTGAAAGGAAAAACCTTATGATGAACGAAGAATTATTGGAAGCCTGGCTCCGGCTTTCCACTGTACTGTGCAATGAAAGGATTGTTTCCGAAATGCCCTATAACGAAGCCCTCATCTGCAATATTCTGTATCGGCACCAGCTCGGGAAAAATGACCGGAAACTGACTGCCACCGATTTATGCCGGCAGACAAAAATGCTAAAATCCCAGATGAACCGGACTTTGCAGAATATGGAAGAGAAAAATATTATCACAAGGCAGCGTTCGGATTCCGATAAACGTCAGGTTTTTGTCTCTTTGAACCCGGAATCCGAAGCTTTCCGGAACCAGCACAGCAAAAGCCTGAAACTGATTGATATATTTTCCCAAAAGGCAGGAGCCGGCAAATCCAGGGAAGCTATTAAACTTTTTACATTGATTGCCGACTTGGCAGAAGAAATAATGGAGGATAAGATTGAAAATTGAAAATTTTCAATCCCAAGTTTGCGTCTGCGCTGCATCCACAAACT
>DNJW01000006.1:13612-17896 GCA_003488965.1 Lachnospiraceae bacterium
ATAAAGCAGCGCAGAAATGAGGGATAACAATGATTAAAATATTAGTGGACTCTTCTTCGGATTACGAAATGAAAGAAATCAAGGAAAAAAATTTTGAATTTGTTCCCATCCAGATTACCATTGGAGAAAAAAATTACATAGATGGGGTTTCCTTGCAGAAAAATGAATTTTACGAAATTCTGGAAAACAGCGGGGAATTTCCCAAAACCTCCCAGCCCTCCCCCCAGGAATTTCTTGATATTTTCAAAGCCGCCAAGGAAAATAAGGACACTCTTCTTTGCATCCTTCTCTCATCCAGCCTGAGCGGAACCTGCCAAAGCGCACAGCTCGCCAAAAATATGGTGGACTATGACAATATCTATATCATTGATTCCCTGGCTGCCTCCTGCCTGATTAAAATTCTGGCAGATTATGCTTATTCACTGGTATCAGAAGGAGCTTCCTCCGAGGGATTTTCCATTGAAGAAATTGTGGCTAAAGTAGAAAATTTAAAATCCCGGATTACATTATTTGCCGGACTGGACACACTGGAATATCTTTGCAAAGGCGGAAGACTTTCTAAATCTGCTGCCGCCATCGGAGAAATTGCCAACATTAAACCCGTTATTACCGTAACAAAGGAAGGCACTGTCGGCGTATTGGGTAAATGCCTTGGAAAAAACAAAGCCATTACCCAAGTCTTTAAACATGTCCATGAAACCGGTGTGGATACTTCGTTTCCTCTATATACGATTTATTCTTACGGGACAGCCAATTGCGAACATCTGGAAGAAAAGCTTCACGAAAACGGCTACCAAGTCAGCGAAAGACTCCAAGTGGGAGCCACCATCGGTACCCATATCGGACCGGAGGCTTTTGGGGTTGTGTTTGTGGCGAAGTAATTATAGTGGTATAGTATTTGTATATTGGTTGTCAGTCCGCCCGGACAAAAATATAATCCTCCGTCGCCCCGCTCCCGCTCCACAAAAAGCATAGCGGACACTAGGCTCGATAATACCTCGCCAAGTGCCGATGCTTTTTAAGGGGCTCCTTGAGGATTATATTTTTGTCCGGGCTGCTGTATTGCATAAAACAAAATTACTGTAATTACCGTTCGGAAATTCTTTTTCATCCTTGTTCCTTCCCGCTTCAAAACCATTGAGAAAATTGATACAGAATATTTTTATTTGATACCGATACAGCAGCCCAGCCGGAAGTATAATCCTCAAGGAGCCTCTTAAAAAACGCCAGCACTTGGTGAGGTTTTTTCGAACCTAGTGCCTGCTGCGTTTTTTGTGAAGCGGAAGCGGGGCGACGGAGGATTATACTTCCGGCTGGGCGGACTATCAGGCAACACAAATACGCATCTCTATTTTCCCCAAGTTCCTTGCATTTCCTCCGCATTCTGCGGTATGATACATTTATAGAAACACTTTAGTATTTATACTGCCATCCAGCCCAATATCATATTGTGCTGACAGGCTGCTGCAAGCATGGAGGTTCGTATGGACAGACTGACACCGGAACAGCGTAGCCGGAATATGAGCCATATTAGGAGCAAGGATACAAAAATAGAGCTGGTTTTGCGGAAGGCCTTATGGCATAAGGGCTACCGTTACCGGAAAAATTATAAAGCCCTGCCCGGCTCCCCTGACATCGCGATTACAAAATATAAAATAGCTGTCTTCTGCGACAGCGAATTTTTTCATGGCTATAATTGGGAAATTAAGAAACAGCGGCCCGGAAAAAATAAGGACTACTGGATAAAAAAAATCGAACGCAATATGACCCGGGATAGGGAATCCGACCTAAAGCTCATCGCTATGGGCTGGACTCCCATCCATTTCTGGGGAGAAAACATATTAAAACATACGGATGAATGTGTCGAAGCCATTGATGACCTTAGGCTTGAGCTGCAGCTCATGGAACTAGAAAATATGCTTGAGAGTTAATTGCAAAACCAGCAGACCTGCTGAATATTCTGACAATATATTCTCTCAGTTCATCTTTTACCCCTATATCTGTACTTTGCAGCGGCACAAATCATCCATAGGAAGAACGCCGCATTTCAGGCATTTTTCGAAATATTATTCTTCCGAAACAGTATAACCTGTATATCCCTTGCGGAACCAAACGTCCAGAATCTGGCTGCTTTTTTCTACCACATAGCCGCTGCCTCCTCTTCCTTTTACATCCTCTACCATACTTACTATCAAAATCGGATATTCCGTATCCTGGCCGGGAGTGAATACTGCAAACCAGCCGAATTCAGTTCCCGTAGTGTCATCCTTGGAATCCTTAAGTTCTGCCGTTCCGGTTTTTCCTGCCAGCACCACATCCTCCCTATGGGCACCATAGCCCGTTCCTTCCGGCTGGTTCACCACCTTTTTCAGTCCTTCCAGCACACGTTCCGCCGTAGCCGCCGAAAATGCTTCCGGAATCCACCACTGTGCCTGGACATTTTCCTGATAAACCAAATAAGGGCTTATGACATTTCCTCCATTGCAGAAGGCAGTATAGATGCAGGCCAGATGCAAAGGATTCACCATCATCTGTCCCTGTCCGTAACCGCTGTCCGCCAATTGTAATTCCGTCTCTATCGTTTCCGCATTGGAAAACTTGGAAGCGGACATCGAAATTTCAAAAGGAACCGGTTCACCGAAACCAAGTTTTTCCAGATATTCTTTCATATTATCCGCACCTATTTTCAAAGCAGCCTTTGCAAAATAAATGTTATCCGAATAAATCAGAGCGTTTTCCAGAACTGCCGGTTCGTACTCATGCAGAGTTGTCACATAATAATCCCCCCAGGAGCTGTCCTTCTGCCAGCTTAAGCCTTCCTTTCCAAAGTCCTCTTCCGGGTCAATTGCACCTGTTTCCAAACCCACAGCTGCTGTCACCGGTTTAAAGGAAGAGCCCGGACACCAGACCTGACGGAAACGGTTATACAAAGGCTGCCTTTCATCTCCGTTCAATGTATCCCACTGGTTCTGGGACATTCCTAATATAAACTGGTTATTATTATAAGAAGGTGTGCTGACCAATGCAAGCACCTCGCCGGTAAAGGGATTCATTGCTACGCTGCAGCCTTCATCGTCTTTAAGCTGCCCATATATAACAGACTGCAGCTGTGCATCAATCGTTAACGTAATATCTTTGCCGTTTTTTACCTCTTTATTTGCCAGCACCTGTTTTTCTTCTCCGTTCTCACCGGCAATATAAATCCGGCATCCATTTTCCCCTCTCAGTTCTTTTTCAAACAGTCCTTCCATTCCGCTTCTTCCGATTACGCTGTTTGCCGTATAACCTTCCCCTGCATGTTTTTCCAAATCCTCTGCCGTCACATTTTGCACATACCCTACCAAATGGGCTGCAATATTGCCAAAAGGATATTCCCTCACTTCCGTATCGGAAATCATCACTCCGGGTATCTCCAGCAGCTTTTCCTGCCTTTCCTGCTCTTTTAACACCTCTTCCGAAGGTATTGATGCCAGCAAATCAATTTCTTTTACTTTAGCCACTGTCTTTATAGGCACAAAATAGTCATCCTTCACCCAGGATGCCGATAAATTTTTCTCTATTGTCTCCGGTTTGATTTCCAGAAGTTCTGCCATCTGCTCAATGGCGCTTTCCCTATCTGTCAGCTTGCCCGGGACAATTCCCACCGAAGAGGCAACCCCCTTTCCTGCAAGAAGGAATCCGTTTCTGTCAAAAATTTCTCCCCGTTCCGGCTGCGTTACCGATACCTTCACCTTATCTTCCGGCTCCAGTCCCGGAAAAATCAGCCCGTCATTCCAAACCATCCAATAACCTTCTTCTCCTTTTACAAAATAGGCTTCATTCTCAAAACTGATATTGCCTGCCGACGTTTCACAAGAGCTATGATATTTCACTGCCATGCTCTCTTCGTCATATTCTATCCCGTCTATCTGCAGATTGCTTATTTCAATTCCCTCATAAATTGCCGAATTTCTCTCTGAAAAATCCTCCAGACTTATATTTCCTGACAGCTCCGCATCCAGCATCCCATACATTTTTTCGTATTCCCCTGCCGGAATATATCCCATATATTCAGCCAAAAGTTCCGGCGGTTTCTTCCAGCCCCTCTCTTTATTGAAAAACAAGAATCCGTAAACGGCTGCCCCTATCAAAAGCACTCCTGCAAAAACTGCAGCCATGCATAAAAGTATTCTCTTTGTTCTTACCTTCCTGCTCCCCCGCCTTTTCCCCTTTCTTCTGTTTCCGTTTCTTTTTCTCATCCTAACCTCCATGATTTCGCTCTGCGGAATCTCAAATCCGGATGAA
>DNJW01000368.1:0-1835 GCA_003488965.1 Lachnospiraceae bacterium
AAAAAACAGACAAGCAAAACGGAGTCCGTACAACGAAGCGGGCAGAAGGAACAAGCAAGGCGGAACTGTTACGACAGACGGGGTAAAGCGATAAATTTTCTTGACAAAACGGAGTCTATGAAGTATAGTAAAGAAGGTTATTTGGGAAAAATGGCCATGCCGAAGACAGCAGGTGCTGTATTTACAGCGTAAGGATGAAACGCCTGCCGAGGAAAAGAGTTTGCTTATTATGAGTTAATGCCTTTCTGTCTTTGGTTTCATAGATAGGAGGGCTTTTTCATATTACAGTCAGGGAAGCCTCTTTCGGCATAAGGGGACAGGCAGGAATGCCGGTTCCGGACAAATCTATAAGGAGGTAAGGAAAGTGGCAAAAATTGAATTGAAGCAACCCATCGTAGAAGAAATTTCTGCAAGTCTTAAGGATGCACAGTCGATTGTCCTTGTTGATTACCGCGGTCTTACTGTGGAACAGGATACAAGGCTTCGTAAGGAACTCCGCGAGGCAGGAATTACTTACAAGGTATATAAGAATACGATGATGAATTTCGCGTTTAAGGGAACGGATTACGAAGCTCTTACCCAGTATCTGGAAGGACCCAGTGCGATTGCTATTTCCGACTCGGATGCTACTGCACCGGCAAGGATTATATGCAAATTTGCAAAGGAAGCCAGCAAACTGGAAGTAAAGGGCGGAATGGTTGAAGGAATTGCATACGATGCGGCAGGCATTGCCGATATAGCAAAGATTCCTTCCAGAGAAGAACTGATTTCCAAGCTGCTTGGAAGTCTGCAGTCTCCGATTACCAATTTTGCACGCGTTATGAACCAGCTGGCAGAAAAAGGCGGCGCATCTGCATGTGAAGCTCCCGCAGCAGAGGAAGCGGCACCTGCGGAAGAAGCAGCAGCACCCGCTGAAGAAACTCCTGCAGAATAAGCAGAACAGGGAACAAGAAGCGGTCTGACTAAAAGAGTAACTGAAAATAAATATTTAAAATTAGATTTTATAATGGAGGTAAACAGTAATGGCAAAATTAACAGCTCAGGAACTTATTGATGCTATCAAAGAGTTAACAGTTTTAGAATTAAATGATTTAGTAAAAGCTTGCGAAGAAGAATTCGGTGTATCTGCAGCAGCAGGCGTTGTAGTTGCAGCAGCAGCTGATGCAGGGGCAGCAGTAGAAGAAAAGACAGAATTCGATGTAGAGCTGACAGAAGTAGGCCCTAACAAAGTTAAGGTTATCAAAGTAGTACGTGAAGCTACAGGTCTCGGACTGAAAGAAGCAAAAGACCTTGTTGATTCCGCTCCTAAGATGGTAAAAGAGGGCGTTTCTAAGGACGAAGCTGAAGAAGTTAAGACGAAACTGGAAGCAGAAGGTGCTAAGGTTACAGTTAAGTAATTGCGGATGAAAAAGCAGCTGCGTAAAGCGGCACGGCGCGCCGGTACTAAGGAACAGGGGAAGGGTTCTTTGGTGTCGGCGCATTTGTTTTTGTGTTAGCGGGGAGGCCGCGGTGCCAGACGTATATTCCTCCGTCGCCGCGCTCCCGCTCCACAAAAAGCGTGGCGACGGAGGAATCTGCTTTCGTCCGGGCGGACTATTAAAAAATATGATGCGCAACACTATTCCAACCCACCGCAAAAAACGCTTGACTCCCTCATTTTTTTGTAGTAGAATGGATGATGCATTATTGTGGTAAGGTGTACTTACCTTTAATTTTTGTACCAACAAGAATTAAGGTATCAGCTATATAAATCACTGATAAATATGCTCAAAATCATAAAGAACGGGGTGAAATGTCAATGGAAAAGAACAGAATACGTCCCATTGCCGCAGGCA
>DNJW01000368.1:2107-6853 GCA_003488965.1 Lachnospiraceae bacterium
GTCAATGGAAAAGAACAGAATACGTCCCATTGCCGCAGGCAAAAGCATACGTATGAGTTATTCACGGCAAAAAGAGGTCCTGGAAATGCCGAACCTGATAGAAGTGCAGAAGTACTCCTATAGATGGTTCCTCGAAGAAGGCTTGAAAGAAGTCTTTGACGATATTTCTCCGATTGCAGACTACAGCGGACATCTGAGTCTGGAATTTGTGGACTTTGAATTGTGTGAAGAAGACGTTAAGTATTCTATTGAAAAATGCAAAGAAAGAGATGCTACTTATGCAGCGCCGTTAAAGGTTAGGGTTCGTCTTTATAATAAAGAAAAAGAAGAAATCAGCGAACACGAAATTTTTATGGGCGACCTTCCGCTAATGACTGAAACGGGAACGTTTGTTATTAACGGGGCGGAACGTGTTATTGTCAGCCAGCTGGTGCGTTCGCCGGGAATTTATTATGCGATTGGGCATGATAAAATCGGTAAGAGGCTATTCTCTTCCACGGTAATTCCGAACCGCGGTGCGTGGTTAGAGTATGAAACGGATTCCAATGATGTTTTTTACGTGCGTGTAGATAGAACAAGAAAAGTGCCGATTACCGTGCTGATAAGGGCTTTAGGTGTAGGTACAAATGATGAAATCAGGGAGCTTTTTGGCGATGAGCCAAAGATTGAAGCCAGCTTCGGGAAGGACACTGCTGAAAATTATCAGGAGGGTCTATTGGAGCTGTATAAAAAAATCCGTCCAGGTGAGCCTCTTAGCGTGGAAAGCGCGGAGAGTTTAATTACCGCTATGTTTTTTGACCCCAGAAGATATGATTTGGCAAAAGTCGGAAGATATAAGTTCAATAAAAAATTAGCTTTCAGGAATAGAATCAGAGGCCATGTTCTGGCAGAGGATGCAGTGGATATGACCACAGGAGAGGTGCTGGCGGCGGCAGGAACAAAGGTGGGCGCAGAACTTGCCGATGCCATCCAGAATGCTGCAATTCCTTATGTTTTTATCCAGACAGAAGAGAAGAATGTAAAAATCCTTTCCAATATGATGGTGGATATTACAAATTTTGTGGATTGCAATCCCAGGGAACTGGGAATTACGGAACTGGTATATTACCCTGTTTTGGCACAGATTTTAGAGGAATACAGCGGCAATGCGGAAGAATTGGCAGAAGCTATCCGGAAAAATGTGCATGAGCTGATACCGAAGCATATTACGAAGGAAGATATTCTTGCTTCGATTAACTATAATATTCATTTGGAATATGGTATTGGAAACCATGATGATATCGACCATTTAGGCAACAGACGTATCAGGGCGGTAGGAGAACTGCTGCAGAACCAGTATAGGATTGGTCTGTCCAGGCTGGAAAGGGTAGTCCGCGAAAGGATGACGACTCATGATGCGGAGGAAATCTCTCCTCAGGTATTAATTAATATTAAGCCGGTGCAGGCGGCAGTGAAGGAGTTTTTCGGTTCTTCCCAGCTTTCCCAGTTTATGGACCAGAATAACCCGTTGGGCGAGCTGACCCATAAAAGACGTCTTTCTGCATTGGGACCAGGCGGTCTGTCCAGAGACCGTGCAGGATTTGAGGTCCGCGACGTACATTATTCCCACTACGGAAGAATGTGCCCGATTGAGACACCGGAAGGACCGAACATCGGTTTAATTAACTCGCTGGCAAGTTATGCGAGAATCAACGAGTATGGCTTTGTGGAAGCGCCGTACCGTAAAATTGATAAATCCGACCCGGCGAACCCGCGCGTAACGGATGAAGTTGTTTATATGACGGCGGATGAAGAAGATAATTATCATGTGGCGCAGGCGAACGAGGCCCTGGACGAGAACGGGCATTTTGTAAGGAATACAGTATCCGGCCGTTACAAGGATGAAACTTCGGAGTATCCGAAGGCAATGTTTGATTATATGGATGTGTCCCCGAAGATGGTATTTTCGGTGGCTACCGCATTGATACCGTTTTTGGAGAACGATGATGCCAACAGGGCTCTGATGGGTTCTAACATGCAGCGTCAGGCAGTTCCGCTTCTGGATACGGAAGCTCCTGTGGTAGGTACGGGAATGGAACCGAAGGCGGCTGTGGACTCCGGCGTCTGTGTAATTGCGAAAAAAGCAGGAACGGTCAGCTATGTTTCTTCCAGAATTATTAAAATCAATTATGATGACGGAGAGAGAGATGAATACCGTCTTACAAAATTTGCCAGAAGCAACCAGTCCAACTGTTATAACCAGAAGCCTATTGTATTGAAAGGCGAACATGTGGAAGCCGGGCAGGTAATTGCAGACGGTCCGTCTACTTCCCACGGGGAACTGGCTCTCGGGAAAAACCCGCTCATCGGCTTCATGACATGGGAAGGTTATAATTATGAGGATGCCGTTCTGCTGAGCGAAAGACTGGTACAGGAGGATGTGTATACATCGGTTCATATTGAGGAATATGAAGCGGAAGCAAGGGATACCAAGCTGGGACCGGAGGAGATTACGAGGGATGTTCCGGGTGTCGGCGACGATGCTTTGAAAGATTTGGATGAAAGAGGAATTATCCGCATTGGCGCGGAGGTCCGTGCCGGTGATATATTAGTAGGAAAGGTGACTCCTAAGGGAGAAACCGAGCTGACTGCGGAAGAAAGGCTTTTAAGAGCCATCTTTGGCGAGAAAGCAAGGGAAGTAAGAGATACTTCTCTGAAAGTACCTCATGGGGAATATGGAATTGTGGTTGATGCGAAAGTATTTACAAGGGAAAACGGCGATGAGCTTTCTCCCGGTGTAAATCAGGCGGTCCGTATTTATATTGCCCAGAAGAGAAAGATTTCCGTAGGGGATAAAATGGCAGGCCGCCATGGGAATAAGGGTGTTGTTTCCCGTGTGCTTCCGGTGGAGGATATGCCTTATCTGCCTAACGGACGTCCGCTTGATATCGTATTGAATCCTTTGGGCGTGCCGTCCCGTATGAACATCGGACAGGTATTGGAAATTCATTTGTCATTAGCGGCAAAGGCATTAGGTTTTAACGTGGCTACTCCGGTATTTGACGGCGCAAACGAAAACGATATTATGGATACTCTCGACCTTGCCAATGATTATGTCAATCTGGAATGGGAAGAGTTTGAGAAAAAGCATAAAGAAGAGCTGCTTCCGGAGGTAATGGATTATCTGTATGAACATAGGGCTCATAGAGAACTTTGGAAGGGAGTGCCGATTTCCAGGGACGGAAAGGTAAGGCTGCGTGACGGCAGAACCGGAGAATATTTTGACAGCCCGGTAACCATTGGACATATGCATTACCTGAAACTGCATCATCTGGTAGACGATAAGATTCATGCCCGTTCCACAGGCCCTTATTCGCTGGTAACCCAGCAGCCTTTGGGAGGTAAAGCACAGTTCGGCGGACAGAGGTTCGGTGAAATGGAAGTTTGGGCTTTGGAAGCGTATGGGGCATCTTATACCTTACAGGAAATCCTGACAGTAAAATCCGACGATGTAATCGGCCGTGTAAAAACCTATGAGGCGATTATCAAGGGCGACAATATTCCTGAACCGGGTATTCCGGAATCCTTTAAGGTGCTGCTGAAAGAATTGCAGTCCCTGGGTCTGGACGTACGTGTTCTCCGTGAAGACCATACGGAAGTAGAGATTATGGAGAACATTGACTATGGCGATACCGATTACCGTTATGAGATGGAAGGGGATTCTAAAAATTACAATTATGAGCAGGAATCTTTGGGTTCTATGGGTTATCAGAAACAGGAATTCGATGAGGACAGCGGGGAATTAATCAATGCCGACGAGGATGAACTGGAAGAGGAACTTGAGCTGGCATTGGATGATGAAGCCGAGTATGCGGAATCTTTTGATGAATAAGACAGACGGCTATGGGCGCCATAACAGAGGAACAGTAATAGCAGTCCGAAAAGAAAGGAATGTGTAAAGATGCCGGAAATTAAACAAGAGACGTATCAACCGATGACATTTGATGCAATTAAAATTGGTTTAGCATCGCCGGAAAAAATCAGGGAATGGTCCAGGGGAGAGGTAACAAAGCCGGAGACTATTAATTACAGAACGTTGAAGCCGGAAAAAGAAGGATTGTTCTGTGAGAGGATTTTCGGGCCCAGCAAAGACTGGGAATGTCATTGCGGTAAATATAAGAAAATCAGGTACAAGGGCGTAGTCTGCGACCGCTGCGGAGTAGAAGTAACGAAAGCCAGCGTGCGCAGGGAACGCATGGGGCATATTGAACTGGCGGCTCCGGTATCCCATATCTGGTATTTTAAGGGAATTCCCAGCCGTATGGGCCTGATTTTGGATTTGTCGCCGAGAGTGCTTGAGAAGGTATTGTATTTTGCATCCTATATTGTATTGGATGCAGGGGATACTGATATGGATTACAAGCAGGTTCTGTCCGAGAAGGAGTATCAGGATGCAAGAGAAACTTGGGGCAGCCGTTTCCGCGTAGGCATGGGTGCAGAAGCGATTAAGGAACTGCTGGAAGCCATTGACCTGGAGACAGAAGCGGCGGAATTGAAAACCGGTCTGCGGGAATCCACCGGACAGAAGCGGGCAAGAATTATTAAAAGGCTTGAAGTGGTGGAAGCTTTCCGGGAATCCGGCAATCAGCCGTCATGGATGATTATGGATGCGATTCCAGTAATTCCACCGGATTTGCGCCCTATGGTACAGCTGGACGGCGGACGTTTTGCTACTTCCGATTTGAATGATTTATATAGAAGAATTAT
>DNJW01000368.1:7171-7363 GCA_003488965.1 Lachnospiraceae bacterium
TGAAGAGACTGCTGGAACTGGGAGCGCCGGATATTATTGTCCGTAACGAGAAAAGGATGCTGCAGGAAGCGGTGGATGCCCTTATCGATAACGGCAGAAGAGGCCGTCCGGTAACAGGCCCCGGCAACCGGGCATTGAAATCCCTGTCAGATATGCTGAAAGGTAAATCAGGGCGTTTCCGCCAGAATCTGC
>DNJW01000420.1:0-3278 GCA_003488965.1 Lachnospiraceae bacterium
GTGAAGCGGGAGCGGGGCGTACGTAGAAATATCGGCGCCGTCTGCGCGGACTTAAGCCAAAAGCATTCCCGCAGCCTTTTTTCCCTCTTGCAAGTTTTCAAAATTTATAATATGATAATATCATTATAATTTCTGTTCAGTGAAACAAGACAACGGATAAGGTGGTAGATGTATATGATGAGCGAAACATATGTGGAATGCCTTGTAAAGAAAAAGACGAGTACAGTAATGCTTTTCCTTAAGATACTTACAATTGTAATGGCAGTGGTGTTTATACTGGCGGGGTTAGGGCTTATTTTCTGGCCGGCGCTGCTGGCGGGCGTGATAATGGCAGTGGCTGCATATTTTATTGTGATGAATGCCGACTTGGAATACGAATACCTTTATCTTGACAAAGAGATTACAATTGATAAGGTAATGGCAAAAGCCAAGAGGAAAAGAGTGACGAAATATGAAATAGAGAGCATGGAGATTCTGGCGCCTATTAAATCATGGCATTTGGATGAGTATAAAAATCGGACAGTAAAGACAGTAGACTATAGTTCCGGCGTGGAAAAACAGCCGGACTTAAGGTATGCTATGTATTATGACGGAGGCATTAAGGTTATTCTGGAGCCCAGCATGGAGATGGTAAAAGCAATAAAAAATATTGCGCCACGAAAAGTATTTACGGATTGACATAGTGATGTAAGTTTGATAAACTTTTTCAAACTTACATCACTATTCATTTATGATTTGAACGGCCAAAACACAAAAAATGCAGCTCTTTACCTAAGGGCAGCGGTTAAACAACGATAGGAGGATGAGAAGATGGGTCAGATAATTGGCGAAGGAATTACTTTTGACGATGTGCTGCTGGTACCGAGTTATTCCAAGGTAATTCCGAATCAGGTGGATTTGACAACATGGCTAACAAAGAAAATCAAACTGAACATTCCGATGATGAGCGCGGGGATGGATACAGTTACCGAACACCGGATGGCAATAGCCATGGCACGGCAGGGCGGTATCGGCATCATTCATAAGAATATGTCGATTGAAGCGCAGGCAGAAGAAGTGGATAAAGTAAAACGTTCGGAAAATGGTGTTATTACAGACCCTTTTTCGCTGACCCCAGAACATACCTTAAAGGATGCGGATGCCCTGATGGCAAAATTCCGTATTTCCGGTGTGCCTATTACAGAGGGAAGAAAGCTGGTAGGCATTATTACAAACCGGGATTTGAAATTTGAAACGGACTTCACAAAAAAGATTAAAGAATCCATGACTTCCGAGGGGCTGATTACGGCAAGGGAAGGAATCACTCTGGAGGAAGCAAAACAGATTCTGGCAAAAGCAAGGAAAGAAAAGCTTCCTATTGTAGATGAAAATTATAATCTGGCAGGACTGATTACGATTAAAGATATAGAAAAAACGATTAAATACCCGCTTTCCGCAAAGGACGGACAGGGAAGGCTGCTTTGCGGAGCCGGTGTGGGCATTACGGCGAACGTGCTTGACAGGGTCGGCGCACTGGTAAGCGCAAAAGTAGATGTAATTGTGCTGGATTCCGCCCACGGACATTCCGAGAATGTTCTCCGCTGTCTGAGAATGATTAAGGAAGCATATCCAGATGTACAGGTAATTGCAGGAAATGTAGCTACAGGGGAAGGAACCAGGGCTTTAATTGAGGCGGGGGCAGACGCGGTGAAAGTGGGAATCGGTCCGGGTTCTATCTGTACGACCCGTGTAGTAGCAGGTATCGGCGTTCCCCAGATTACGGCGATTATGGATTCCTATGCGGTGGCAAAGGAATACGGCATACCGATTATTGCAGACGGCGGCATAAAATATTCCGGCGATATGACAAAAGCCATTGCAGCAGGCGGAAGCGTATGCATGATGGGAAGCATGTTTGCAGGCTGTGATGAAAGCCCCGGAACTTATGAGCTGTATCAGGGACGGAAATATAAAGTTTACCGCGGCATGGGTTCTATTGCGGCAATGGAGAACGGAAGCAAGGACCGTTATTTCCAGTCTGATGCGAAAAAACTTGTACCGGAAGGGGTAGAAGGACGCGTGGCTTATAAAGGAACGGTAGAGGATACGGTATTCCAGCTGATGGGCGGGCTGCGTTCCGGTATGGGATATTGCGGTACCCAGACGATTGAGGAACTGAAACAGGGAGGAAGGTTTATGAAGATTTCAGCAGCCTCTTTGAAAGAAAGCCATCCTCACGATATCCATATTACAAAAGAAGCGCCGAACTACAGTGTGGACGAATAAGCGGATATAGGATGAATACAATACGCGTGGAGAAGAACAGCTTGCCGGATATCTGGATTCTTTCCATTTGGAGAAGGGATATATGCTAAGTTTTAACTTTAATAAGAAAAAAGAGACTGGCATAAAGGAAATAAAGGTCGGAAGCAGAACAATTGTGGAGGCAGTTGTATAGAAACCGGTTGCGAAGTGAACCCCTCCCGTTAGATAAAATAAGGTCTAACGGGAGGGGTTCGCTTCAAATATTAAGAAGTACAGCAGCAGTGTAAAAAAAATGAGCAATAAATCAATAGTTAAAAATAAAAATCATAGGTAAGAAAACGAAAAAATCAACCTTAAAAATAAAATATCCACACAGCTGATTCCATTTTTGTACTAAATTTTATACAATTAAAAAAATATTTGTAAAAATTGGTAATTTTCAGAATTATGGTACAAAGGATAATGGTGATAGAAATGCCGGTTGATTACAGGAAATTGGGGGCAAGGGTTAAGGCACGGAGGGAGAAATCAAGGATGTCGCAGGCAGAACTGGCATCGGCAGCAGATTTATCAACTCAGCATATAAGCAATATAGAAAATGCAAAAACGAAAGTAAGTTTAGAAAAAATTGTAGATATAGCAAATATTCTTGATTGTTCGGTGGACGAACTGCTTTGTGACAGCGTAGTGAAAGCAAAAGTGATTTATGTGAATGAGGTTGCGGGGCTGATAGAAACCTTTTCGGATGCAGAAATGAGGGCATTGCCAGAATTCTTAAGAAGCTATAGCCATTTCAGTAAATTGCTGGAAAATTCCATACAACAAAAAGAAGTGTAACAGCCGTTAGGAAAACCTGACGGCTGTTTATATATTGCCAGGTTACTATTCACACGTTGCTTGCCGGCTGCGCGGACGACAAGTAACGTGTGAACAGTAACATTGTCAGTGATTATAATAAACGATATAAAAATTATGCCTTTATTATTTTAGATTTTTATGATAGTATAAATATGGTTAGTCAATTCTGAATGATT
>DNJW01000420.1:3527-3761 GCA_003488965.1 Lachnospiraceae bacterium
AATTCTGAATTATTATATTTGTATATTTTAGGAGGTAGACCCGTGCAGAACGGAAGACAGCCGTGCCGGGCAGATTTTATGAGTGAAAATGAAAAAACAGAAAATGTAGAGCTTAAAGAAGGGGAAAAAGGGACTGTCTCAAGAAATTTTATAGAGCAGATTATTGATAAGGACTTGGCAGAGGGTGTTTATGAAAGGGTTCATACCAGGTTTCCGCCGGAGCCTAACGGATAT
>DNJW01000420.1:4055-4616 GCA_003488965.1 Lachnospiraceae bacterium
TTTCCGCCGGAGCCTAACGGATATCTTCATATAGGCCATGCGAAAAGCATTCTGCTGAACTACGGGCTGGCACAGCAGTATAACGGACAATTTAATATGCGCTTTGACGATACGAATCCTACAAAGGAAAAGACGGAATTTGTAGAGTCTATCAAAGAAGATATTGCTTGGCTGGGCGCCGACTGGGAGGACCGGCTTTTTTTTGCTTCCGATTATTTTGAACAGATGTATGAAGGAGCTGTGAAGCTGATTAAGAAGGGAAAGGCATATGTATCGGATTTAACCGCCGAGCAGATGAGAGAGTACAGGGGAACATTAACGGAGCCGGGAAAAGAGGATCCCAATAGGGAGAGAAGTATCGAAGAGAACCTGCGGCTGTTTGAGGAAATGAAAGAGGGCGTTTACCGGGATGGTGAAAAGGTTCTGCGGGCCAAGATTGATATGAAGTCTCCGAATATCAATATGCGCGACCCGATTATCTACCGTGTGGCGCACATGGCGCATCATAATACAGGGGATAAATGGTGTATTTATCCTATGTATGATTTTGCCCATCCGATT
>DNJW01000150.1 GCA_003488965.1 Lachnospiraceae bacterium
AAAGTGAACGAGACAAGACACTAGCGTCTGCTGCGTTTTTTGTGAAGCGAAAGCGAGGCTTCCGTAGAAATGTTTTCTCTGGCTGTACGGACGGCAGACAATGTGTGAACAGCAACCTTCCTATCCCTCACAGTTCCAGACAAGCATTACCTTAAATAAATCCCCGTCCACCACAATCTCCATTTTTCCTCCTTGTATTTCCGTAAAGCTTTTGGCAATTGCCAGTCCCAGGCCGCTTCCTTCGGTATTTCTTGAACTGTCTCCGCGGACAAACCGTTCCGTCAGTTCATCCGGAGCCACATGCAGCTCTACCGCGGACATATTCCTTAAGCTTATCACCGCTTTCCCTTCCTGTTTCTCCAAATCCACATAAACCCGGCTTCCTGTCATGGCATATTTCATAATATTGGAATATAGGTTTTCAAAAATGCGGTAGGTTTTTTCGCTGTCCAGCTTCAATACTACCTTTTCTTCCGGCATGCGGAAACGGAAGATTAAATTTGCGTCCTCTACTTTGTCCTCATATTCCAGATAGACCTGACGCATCAGATTACAGATGTCCACTTCCACCAGATTTACCGTTACATTCCGGCTGTTGGCCTTACTCACTTCAAACAAGTCCTCAATCAAGGTTTTCAGACGCAGAGACTTTTTCTCCAGTACGCCGATATATTCCTTTCTCTGTTCCTGCGTAATCCCTTCCTCTTTCAGCAAATCAATATAAGTAGTAATTGCCGTCAACGGTGTTTTCAGGTCGTGGGAAACATTGGTAATCAGCTCCGCTTTCATCCTCTGGCTCTTAACCTCTTCATCCACCGCCTTGCGGAAGCCTTCCTGAATCTTGTACAGTTCCTCTTTATAAGACTCAAATACCCCGAAATCCTCATCAAAAGCCGTATTCAAATTTCCTTCCGCAATGGAACCGGTAGCATTTAAAAGTCTTTTGTACTGATCCTGCAGCTTTTTAATATATTTTTTTAATAAGAAATATAAAACAACGGAATAAATAATCAGCGTAAACCATCCAAACAGCCACATGCTGCACATAACTGCCAGAATAGCAAAATTAATCAGCACCACTTTATGGATGGTATGTCCGGTCTCTTCCCCCAAATCCACATGCAGCAGTTCCTCCTTAAAACCGCGCCATATTCTTTTGCACCACCGGATGAACCTCTCCGCCGCACGGATGCAGATGCTTCTTTCCTTCAAAAATCCCTTAATACCCAGCGCTGGGACTTCCCCAAAGGTATTTACGGTATAAAACCAGCCCCCGAACAGCAAAAATAGGAATCCGAAATTCGCCGCATTGGTCAGTACCGGGTAACACTCGGAAGGAAGGAAAAATAAATACTCTCTCCATAGACTGTCAAAATGCCCCCTGTTTGTATCATTAACCAGCCCTATCACCGATTGCTGGAAAGCCGCAAATATAACAACGCCTAAACAAACAGATGCTTCCAGCGGAATCCTTGCCGCTTTTATATGGTAAAGCACATACCTTTTATCCATCATCATCAACAAAGCAACAACGGCCAGCAGTACTAGCATTACCCAATAGATGTCGCCGACTCCTGCCTGATAATAGGCATACCACTCATCCCAATCGGAATACAGCATCCCGTTCTGTACAATGGCATTTTTCTGCTCCTGGGTCAACGCATAGATAAATGTTGCATTTTGAGGCGCTTTCAAAGAACAGCTTACCCTTTTCGCCCTTCCGTTTTCGCCATAACCATAATAATCTGCCCACTGCCCGGAATAACTGTTTGCATTCGTAAATCTATATCCGGATTCCAGCCGTCTGCTTTTCATTTCTGCCTGAACGCTTTTCAATAATTCATCCGGATTGTTTCCCTTAACCGCCACCTTATCCGGATTTCCGATACTGTCAAAAGTTATCATTACATAATAAACATATGGCAGTTCCTGTCTTTCACTGTCCGTACCTGTTTGAGCCAACGCCTCAATATTCCGCCCTGTATTTTTTACGTACTGTCCCGTTTCCGTATCTATGACACAGTAATCCAGCTGCTGTGCCACCTTGTACGTCACATCATCTTCCCATGCTTCGAAAATATCCAGCAGACACTCCCTCATTTCTCCCGGAAGTCTGTCAATATCCTCTTCCGTCATATCGGGCATACCTATCCCGGTCTGCTGCACGTATTCCTCTTCAATATCCAGATACAGGTCATCATAACTGTAATTCGTTCCATTTACCTTTTCTGTGATTTCCTTATACAGCACATAGTTGCTTCTGTAAAGATATTCCAGAAAAGGGTTGCTGGAAAGCCTATCCTTATAATAATTATCCGCTTTATCCTCAAAACTCGGATAAAGTGCCATAAATCCGACAGAAAACACTGCTGTCACTAAAAGCACAATCATCAGGCAAATTCTGTTATTGTTTTTCAATTTTATATCCAACACCCCACACCACCTTTAAGTATTTTGGATTCTTCGGATTAATTTCTATTTTCTCTCTTATTTTCCGGATGTGCACCATTATGGTATCTGTATTGACCGCCTGCTCATTCCATACCCTTTCATATATTTCATCCGCGCTGAACACCCTTCCCGGATTCCGCATCAGGAGCAGCAGGATTTTGAATTCCAGAGGGGTCATCTTTACCGGTTTCCCGTCCACACTGACCTCTACCGTTTCCTCATTCAGCTCCAGACCGCCGATTACATGAATCTTATCGTTTTCCTTCTGGCCGCCTACTGCCTGCAGATACCTTCCATACCTCCTTAAATGGGAATTCACTCTCGCCAGCAGTTCCATGGTTGTGAATGGTTTCGTCACATAATCATCCGCCCCCATATTCAGCCCCATAATTTTATCCACTTCCTCTGACTTTGCCGACAGCATGATAACCGGAAAATCATATCCCTTTTCCCGCATTTTCATCATCATCGTAATTCCATCCATACGGGGCATCATAATATCCACAATGGCAAGATGGATTTCTTCCTTTTCAATCACCTTAAGCCCCTCTATCCCGTCTGCAGCTTGAGATACGGCATACCCCTGATTTTTCAGATAAATCTCAATGCCATCCCTGATGTCCTTATCATCCTCGACAATTAATATATGATATCCTTCCATTGCGGCACATACTCCTTTCCCTGTCTCACTGTTGAAAGTATACCATATTTTAAGAAAGTAAAATATCCATTATCTTCCTCCGTCATCGGCATCTTCCTTTCCAGGACCACAGTCTGTTCCGTGGCTGGCAGCTCTCTATGCCTTATTTTTGATTACAAACCATATTTTAAGCCGGAAAACTAAACAGGATGTGCTCTTAATTAGAAAGAAATTCTTAAGAAACTTAGATGAATTTTGAAATGTCCAATACTTTTCCACCATACACTAAAAAACGGCAAGTGCGAAACTCTGATTTTCCAATTACGAATTGTGCAGTTTGTATATTCCATAAGCAGACCCTTGATTACCGTCGGTACT
>DNJW01000007.1:0-3591 GCA_003488965.1 Lachnospiraceae bacterium
TCGTTTTCTTTTACGATTACGTTTGACATCTCACACCCGACCTCCCTTCAGTCCCTTCAAGCAACTCGACTGATTGGGTTTATTCTATTTGCACACAGAACGCTGTATGTATCCCCTATGCACTTTAACTATTATATCATATTTTCAGATACAGTCAACCCATTTTTTTGAAATAATACAAATATTTTGGTACATCCGTTTTTAATCGGTTAATTTTTCTAAAATGGATTTCCCAATCGTTCCTTCCGGCATGGATACGCCGAAGTTTTCCGCCACCGATGCTCCGATTACGGCGAAGGTATTCTCATTTTCCAGCGGTCCGCCGTTTTCCATCCGCTTCGCATATGCTACAAAAGGCACATATTCCCTCGTATGGTCTGTGCCGCTGTAGGTAGGGTCGTTTCCATGGTCCGCCGTAAGAATCAGCAAATCATCCTCTGCCAGTTCCTCCAGCAATATTCCCAGTTTCTTATCAAATTTTTCAATTTCCTCCGCATATCCTTTCACATTTCTGCGATGACCCCAAAGCGCGTCGAAATCAACCAGATTTACAAAACAAAGCCCGCGGAAATCTTTCCTGCAGATTTCAATAGTCTGCTCCATTCCATGGACAGAGCTGTCCGAATGGTAAGTGTCAGTCAATCCCTCTCCACAGAAAATATCATTTATTTTTCCTACGCCGATAACATCCAGTCCGGCATCCTTCAACGCATTCAGCGCCGTTGGTCCTGAAGGCTTCAGCGCATAGTCATGGCGGTTGCTGGTCCGCTTAAACTCTCCCTTTTTCCTCCCCACATAGGGTCTTGCAATCACACGTCCTACTTTCCATTCATCCTTCATTGTAATTTCTCTGGCGATTTCACAGCAGCGGTACAGATTTTCCAGCCCGAAGGTCTCTTCATTTCCGCAAATCTGCAGGACAGAATCCGCCGATGTATAAACAATCATTGCTCCTGTATTAATTTCTTCCTCGCCAAGCTCTTCTATAATTTCCGTACCGCTGGCACTCTTATTGCCGATTACCTTCTTTCCGCACCGCTTTTCCAGCTCCGCAATCAGTTCCTGAGGAAATCCCGTGTCCGTAAAGGTCTGAAAAGGCTTCTCCGTTTTAATTCCCATCATCTCCCAATGTCCGGTCATAGTATCTTTCCCGTTGCTCATTTCCCCAAGACGCATATACCGTCCTATGGGCTTCTCCACACCTTGCATTGCTCCGGCATTATGAAGATTCAGCAAACCTAATTTTTGCAGATTAGGAATATCCAATGTGCCCATCTTTTCCAGAATATGCCCGAAAGTATCCACACCCGTATCCCCGAATAACGGAGAATCCGGCATCGCCCCGATTCCCAGGGAATCAAGAACAATCAAAAAAATCCTCTTGTATCGGCCCATTTTGCCACCTCATTTCCGCATGTTTTTTTATTGCCTATGATAGATTATCCAGGCCAAAGCTAAGGGGCAGCAATTCTTTTAACGTAACTATTTTATACTGATCCCTGCTGACCGCCATAATCACCTGAAATGTATCAGGATTACAAAACTCCATCATTACCTGCCGGCATACGCCGCAAGGCGCCGTATAGTCTGTCAGCACTCCATCCTTTCCGCCCGCCACGCAAATTGCCCTGAATTTCCTTTTTCCTTCGCTGACTGCCTTGAAAAAAGCAGTCCGCTCCGCACAGTTTGAAGGGGTATATGCTGCATTTTCGATATTACAGCCGGTATAGAATTCTCCTTCCTCTGTCAGCAGCGCCGCGCCTACCTTGAAACCCGAATACGGCGCATAAGAATATTCCATCTGCTTTGCTGCCAGTTCAATCATTTCTTCCACAAGCTTTTTATCCATTTTCTTTCCCCCTTGATCCAAAGCGTTAACAACGGCACAAATCCTATATTTTATATTTTCATTTGTATCCGTCAAAACCTATATGCACCGTTCCTGTACAGACAGCCCCGCGGGGAATATCCTCTTTCAGCCATTCCTTATCATCTTGACAATCCTGCTTGTGCCAAGACGGTCGGCGCCTAATGCGAGAAATCTCTCCGCATCCTCCAGCGAAGCGATTCCGCCTGCCGCCTTTATCTTTACGCCGTTACCCACATGCTCCGCAAACAGACTCACATCATCAAAGGTTGCCCCGCCGCCTGAAAATCCGGTAGATGTCTTGATATAGTCCGCACCGGCCTTCGTAACGATTCCGCACATCCTGATTTTTTCTTCCTCTGTCAAGAGACAAGTTTCAATAATTACCTTTAGTATTTTCCCTTGGCATGCCTCTTTCAGAATACGGATTTCCTCTTCAACGGCATCATACCTTTTATCCTTCAGCCATCCGATATTGATTACCATATCAATTTCGGAAGCACCGTTTGCCACCGCATCTCTTGTTTCAAATTCCTTTACCTTTGTCGTCATATTCCCATTGGGAAACCCGATTACCGTACACACCTTCATTTTTCCCTGGACATATTCGCCGGCCTGCTTTACGTAACATGGAGGAATACAGACGGATGCTGTTTTGTACCGGATGGCATCGTCGCAAATCTCCTTTATCTCGTCCCATGTTGCTGTCTGCAAAAGCAAGGTGTGGTCCACATGGGTTAAAATTTCATCTACATTCATTTTCCCATTATTTACCCCATGCTCCTTCAAAGTCCGGAGACTTTGTGCGTAACCCAAATCTCCAGATTGAAAATTTCTAATTTTCAATCTTATCCTCCATTTCTGCGCTGCTTTTTGCACATAACTATTTCTCCTTCATCGCGCTATTTTTTTACTTCTTTGTCTTTTTGAATCAAAGTACGCAATGCCTCCACTGCCACTTGGATTGCCATATCCGTATCGTGCACCACCGGATTTTCCAGTCCCAGCTTTTCCCTTTCCTGGTTTGCCACAACAAGAAAGCAGGAACCGGCCCGTACGCGCAGATAGCTTGCCACCACGAAGATTGCAGCGGATTCCATCTCAGATGCCAGACAGCCAAGCCTTTTCCACGCTTCCCATTTATTCATCAGCTCATAGCTCACCGGCTTTGTTTCCGGCTCATGCTGTCCGTAAAAAGCATCCTTGCACTGTACTACTCCCACATGGAAAGGATATCCTTTTTTTTCCGCTGCTGCTGCCAGCGCGTTGGTCACGGTTATATCCGCCACAGCAGGAAATTCTATGGGGGCATATTCCTTGCTTGTACCCTCCATGCGGACAGCTCCCGTCGCAACTACCACATCTCCGCTCTTTACCTCCGTCTGCATGCCGCCGCAAGTGCCGATACGGATAAAAGTATCCGCACCGCACCGGTACAGTTCCTCCAAAGCGATAGATGCGGAAGGCCCCCCGATTCCGGTAGAAGTTACGCTGACTTTTTCCCCGTCCAGAGTCCCCGTATATGTAATATACTCCCGGTTATCCGCTATCATCACCGGATTATCAAAATACTGGGCAATTTTCGCACACCGCTTCGGGTCGCCCGGCATAATGACATACCGCCCCACTTCCCCCTTAGCTACCTGTATATGATACTGCCTGCTTGCATCCTCCGAATAATTTTTCATACCAAACTCCATTCTGCTGAACACGATTTTCGCATT
>DNJW01000007.1:3954-9223 GCA_003488965.1 Lachnospiraceae bacterium
TTTTTTGTGCAATCTGCCAGACGGGATTGCCGGACAGACCTTTTGACACCCGAACCCTATAAGGAAAAATGCCCTTATTTTGGGCATTTTTCAAAATTTTTAAAGCTGTCCCTCCAGAACCTTCGCCGCTTCCTCTATTGCCTTCTCAATCCCAGCGGGATTCTTTCCGCCGGCCTGGGCCATGTTGGGTCTTCCGCCGCCGCCGCCGCCCACGAGGGCTGCAATTCCTTTAATCAGGTTTCCGGCATGGGCACCTTTCGCCATCGCACCTTCTGTAACGAAAGCTACCAGATTGACTTTGCCGTCCACATCGGAAAAGAGGACAATCACTCCTTCTCCTATTTTTGCTTTCAGCTGGTCTCCTAAATCCCGCAGCCCGTTCATATCCACGCCGGATACTTTTACCGCCAAGAATTTCACTCCCTTGATTTCCTGAACCTGATTCATAACATCGCCCAAAGCTTCTTTTGCCGCTTTGCTCTTCAAAGATTCATTCTCATTCTGGAGCGATTTCACCTCTGCCATCAGATGCTCCAGACGCTCTACCAGACCGGAGGGAGTGGTTTTTACTGTTTTTGCCGCTTCCGCCAGCACCGCTTCCAGCCCTTCATAATATTTTAACACGCCTGTTCCGGTGAGGGCTTCGATTCTTCTTACGCCTGCCGCCACACCGCTTTCTGATAAAATTTTAAAATTTGCAATGGTTCCCGTATTGGAAACATGGGTACCGCCGCACAGTTCGGTAGAGAAATCCCCCATTTTTACTACACGTACGGTCTCCCCGTATTTTTCCCCGAACAACGCCATGGCGCCGCTCTTCTTTGCCTCATCAATTGTCATAATGCTGGTGGTTACCGGAAGGGCACAGGCAATCTGCTCATTTACAATCCGCTCCGTTTTTTCCAGTTCCTCCTTCGTCATTGCCGAGAAATGGCTAAAGTCAAAGCGCAGTCTCTCACCGTCCACATAAGAACCTGCCTGTTCTACATGAGTTCCCAGGACTGTCCTTAATGCTTTCTGCAGCAAATGGGTAGCACTATGGTTTTTACAAGTATCAGCCCGTCTTTCCGCATCTACGGAAAGAATTACCGCATCCCCGGTCTTAAACATACCTTTTGTTACCCTGCCGATATGGCCCACTTTGCCGCCCAGCATTTTCACAGTATCCATAACCTGGAATATGCCGTCTTTGGAAGTAATAAAACCAGTATCCGCGCACTGTCCGCCCATGGTAGCATAAAAAGGAGTTTCCTCCACAAAAATTGTTCCGTTTTCCCCGTCAGTCAGCGCTTCCACAATTTCATTTTCCGTTGTCAGCACTGTAATCCTGGAATCATGCTCTAATCTGTCATAGCCTACGAACTTTGTTGTAACAGATGGGTCAATGGATTCATAAACGGTTACGTCCGCTCCCATATAATTGGTTACCTTACGGGCCGAACGGGCCTTTGCCTTCTGTTCCTCCATTGCTTCCGCAAAACCCTTTTCGTCTATTGTCAGACCCTTTTCTTCCAGAATCTCCTTTGTCAGGTCAAGCGGGAATCCATAGGTATCATACAGCTTAAATGCTTCGCTTCCGGCAAGCTCCTTCTTGCCCTCTTTTTCTATGGCAGCTTCCATTTCCGCTAAAATCGTCAGCCCCTGGTCAATCGTTTTATTGAACTTGCTTTCTTCCTGGGTCAGCACATTGAAAATAAAATCTTTCTTTTCTTCCAGCTCCGGATAACCGTCCTTACTTCCCTCAATGACCGTACGGCTCAATTCCGCAAGGAACTGCCCTTCTATGCCAAGCAGCCTTCCGTGCCTTGCGGCGCGCCGGATAATACGCCGAAGCACATATCCTCTGCCTTCATTCGACGGCATAATACCATCTGAAATCATAAAAGTAGCGGAACGGATATGGTCGGTAACGATACGGATAGAAACGTCCCATTCATACTTTTTCTTATATTCTTTTCCTGCCAGCTCACAAACCCTGTTGCGCAAAGCCTGTATCGTGTCCACATCAAAAATGGAGTCCACATCCTGCACAACGGTAGCAAGACGTTCAAGCCCCATGCCGGTATCTATATTTTTCTGTTCCAGTTCGCTGTAATTTCCCTTTCCGTCATTGTCGAACTGGGTAAATACATTATTCCATACTTCAATATAACGGTCACAGTCGCAGCCCACTGTACATCCCGGCTTGCCGCAGCCGTATTTTTCTCCCCTGTCATAATAAATTTCCGAACAAGGGCCGCAGGGACCGGAACCATGTTCCCAAAAATTATCTTCCTTACCAAAACGGAAAATCCTCTCCGGCGCAATACCGATTTCTTTATTCCAGATATCGAACGCTTCATCGTCCTCCAAATAAACAGAAGGATACAGCCTGTCCGCATCCAGACCCACTACTTCCGTTAAAAATTCCCAGCTCCAGCTGATTGCCTCCCGTTTAAAGTAATCCCCGAAGGAAAAATTTCCCAACATTTCAAAAAACGTACCGTGCCGCGCCGTTTTTCCGATGTTTTCAATATCCCCGGTGCGGATACATTTCTGGCATGTAGTCACCCTTTTTCTCGGCGGTATCTCCTGCCCGGTAAAATACGGCTTTAACGGCGCCATGCCGGAATTAATCAGCAGCAGGCTGTTATCATTATGAGGAACCAGAGAAAAGCTCTTCATCGCCAGATGCCCTTTGCTTTCAAAGAACTCCAAAAACATCCTTCTTAATTCATTTACCCCATATTGTTTCATCGTCGTTTCCGTTCCTTTCCCACTTATTTAAAAAGTAAATTTATCCGCAAAGTAAGCATCCAGACTGTCAATGGCAACCCTTTCCTGCTCCATGGAATCACGGAAACGCACTGTTACACAGCCGTCTGTTTCCGAATCGAAATCATAAGTAACGCAGAAAGGTGTACCGATTTCATCCTGCCTGCGGTATCTCTTTCCGATATTTCCCCTATCGTCAAATTCACAGTTATATTTCTTGGACAGCTGGGTAAAAATCTTTTCTGCTCCTTCATTCAGCTTTTTGGAAAGCGGCAGCACACCGATTTTAACCGGTGCCAGCGCCGGATGGAAATGAAGCACGGTACGCACATCCCCCTCCCCGATTTCCTCTTCATCATAAGCAGCACAAAGAAATGCCAGCACGACTCTGTCCGCGCCCAGGGAAGGCTCAATGACATAAGGCACATATCTGGTATTCTTTCCGTCATCAAAATAAGTCAAATCCTGACCCGAAGTATTCTGGTGCTGCGTCAGGTCATAATCTGTCCTGTCCGCAATTCCCCAAAGCTCTCCCCAGCCGAAGGGGAACAAAAATTCAATATCCGTAGTTGCCTTGGAGTAAAACGAAAGTTCTTCCTTGTCATGGTCTCTGACACGCATCTCTTCCTCTTTCATGCCAAGTTTTTTCAGCCAGTCAATACAGAACTGCTTCCAGTACGCAAACCATTCCAAATCCGTATCCGGCTCGCAGAAAAACTCCAGCTCCATCTGTTCAAACTCCCTTGTACGGAATGTAAAATTTCCGGGCGTAATTTCATTGCGGAAAGACTTGCCAATCTGGCCGATGCCGAAAGGAATCTTCTTTCTGGATGTTCTCTGTACATTCTTGAAATTTACAAAAATCCCCTGTGCGGTCTCGGGTCTTAAGTACACTGTATTTTTAGCATCTTCAGTAACGCCCTGAAAGGTCTTGAACATCAGATTAAACTGTCTGATATCCGTAAAATTATGTTTGCCGCAGGTAGGACATGGAACCTGATTCTGTTCGATAAAGTTTCTCATCTTCTCCTGGGACCAGCCGTCTATAGAACCGTCCAGCTCTATCTGATGCTCCGCCGCATAATCTTCAATAATCTTGTCCGCCCTGAAACGTTCATGGCATTCTTTACAGTCCATCAGAGGGTCGGAAAAGCCTCCCAGATGCCCGGATGCTACCCATGTCTGGGGATTCATCAAAATCGCACAGTCCACGCCCACGTTGTATGGATTTTCCATAATGAACTTCTGCCACCATGCTTTTTTTACGTTGTTCTTCAGCTCCACGCCAAGATTGCCGTAATCCCATGTATTCGCCAGCCCTCCATATATCTCCGAGCCGGGATACACAAACCCTCTTGCTTTCGCCAAAGCTACAATTTTATCCATCGTCTTTTCCATTGTCTTTCTATTCTCCTTTCCAATCTTCCGTCCTTATTTGTAAATCACATAGTACCTTCCCAATGCCTCCCCGTCCTCGCCGGATTGCATAATTGCCTGATTCTTTCCCGAAACCGATATGTTTTCTCCCACATATAAAATCCTGCCTGTCACTTTTACTCTCGAAGGAGATTCGGCAATCAGTATCTTAGAACTTCCCATGCCAAGAATATCTTCTTTCCCTATAGTTTCCTCCCCCTTCACATCGGTCAGGGAAATATCGAAAGAATACCCCGCATCGCCGGCCTCGGCTACCGTCCCGCAAAATAACTTCTTGTTATTATAAGGGTCTGTATTATATGCCGTATAAATATCTGCAGAAGGATACTTTATGCTGACTGTCAGCTTCCCGTCCGCGCTTTCAAACTTATCCACGGTTATACTTCCGTCCTCAGCTCCCCTATTGAAATCATCCACCTCGGCAATCAGTATATCCCTTAAATTTGTTTCATCATAATAGTCCTTCGCAAACTCTTCCGTAATCGTTTCTACAATACTGCCATCCTTTAAAACCTCAATCTCTGTTCCGGCAGCCGCTCCAGCCTGGGCATCTTCCGTTTCCTTTTCTCCGCATCCCCATAACGCCGTGCTTATAAGCAGCATACCCAAAATCCATCTTACTTTCCGCATTTTTCGATCCTCCAGTTCCGGATTTTTTATATTCCATTGTTGCCTGGAATTTCCTTTACATTCACAATATTATATCTGACTTATAGGGTTTTTTCAACTGTAAAATGCTTGGTTTGGGTTAGGGAGTGGTTAAAGTCCGCGCAGACGAAGCCGATATTTCTACGTGCGCCCCGCTTTCGCTTCACAAAAAACGCAGCAGTACTAGGCTCGTGGAGAACCAGAGATTTTAATCTCTTGCGAAGTGCTGGCGTTTTTTGAGAGGCTTCTTAAGAAATATCGGCTTCGTCTGCGCTAGGTTATCCAATGCCGATGAGTCAAAAACCCTACCCGGCAACACTCGAATCCTATTACCTATAGTAAACGAAATTTCTAATGTCGTTTACTATAAAATATTGCCATGGTGTTCTTTGCTAATTTCGGCAACGTAGCGCAGCCAGAGAAAATATTT
>DNJW01000327.1 GCA_003488965.1 Lachnospiraceae bacterium
TAATGTATTCACCAAAGCTCCGGAAGCACATGCCAAGGGAAGAGCCACTGTCCTTCTTGCCTTTGTATTTTTCAAAAGTTTCTCAATGCCGGTAAACACATAATAAGGCACTACTCCTACCAGTATTCTCGGCACCAGTGCAATCACTACGCTCCACCCGTTTCCTCCCACATCTCCCAGCTGGTAAAAGGGTGAGAAAGCAAACGATAAGAGGCTTGGCTCCAATGTATTTTTAATCAGACTGGTGATGCCAAACGTAGCTCCCAGCACCGCACCTTTTTTCGGACCAAGCACGATAGAACCCACAATGACCGGCACATGAAGCAATGTTGCCTTGATGACAATGAGGTTAATATAACCTACATTGGGAATGAAAGTCATAACCGCAATAATCGCCATAAAAAGCCCGGTCATAACCATAGATAAGGTTTTTTTGTTATTCATTTCTTTTCCTCCTGTTATCATTCTCTTTATGCAGAGATACAATACGATAAGAAAATAGCATATTTACGTAAAAAGAGTCCATCCAACGATGAACTCTTTTATGTTTTTCAAGCAGATAATGGGAGTCGAACCCACCCCCTCAGCTTGGGAAGCTGATGTACTACCGATATACTATATCTGCATACTGTTACTCTTCAACAATAAAAGACTGCAAGGCAGCTAAAATCTCTTCCATCTGTTCATTAGTTTCCAGAATACGCAATTCCAATGTCTTGGATAAATCCATGCTGAAAATCCCCATTACAGATTTCGCATCTACCACGTATCTGCCGGAAGCCAAATCAAAATATCCGTTAAACTGTGCCATAATACTGACAAATTCCTTTACGTCTTCAATGGTCTCCAGCTTAATTATAATGCTTCTCATCCAAGCAACCTCTTCCTTCTTGTTTTGATGACATAGGTTATTATACTATCATAAACCGGATTTGTACAGTACCAATTTAAATTTCGTCAATTTTTACAAAAATATGCAAACTTAATTTTATTTTCTTTACTTAATAATATCCTTTACAATTTCCCCCGCCATAATCAGCCCTGCCACCGAAGGCACAAACACTACACTTCCGGGAACGGCACGCCTGGAACTGCCTTTTTCCTCTTTCTTTGTTACTTCCGGGCAAAGCGGTTCCTCCTTGGAATACACCACTTTCAGGCTTTCTATTCCTCTTTTCCTTAATTCCCTGCGCATCACTTTTGCCAGCGGGCAGACGGAAGTTTCATAAATATCGGCTACCTCCAGCATTGTGGGGTTTAATTTGTTTCCGGTGCCCATGCTGCTTATAATAGGCACCCCGTATTCCTTTGCCTGCATAGCCAGTTCTATTTTAGCCGTTACCGTATCCACTGCGTCTGCAATATAGGAATAGCTGCTAAAATGAAACAAATCCTTATTCTCCGGAAGAAAAAAACAATGAAAAACATTAACTGCCGCAGAAGGATTAATTTCCAGAATTCTTTCCTTCATTACATCTGTTTTGTATCTGCCCACAGCACCGGAAAGCGCGATAATCTGGCGGTTTATATTGCTTTTTTCTACCTTGTCGCTGTCAATCAGGTCAATGGCGCCGACGCCGCTGCGCGCCAGCGCCTCTGCCACATACCCCCCGACTCCTCCGATACCGAATACGGCGACTCTCGCATTCCGCAGACAGTCCATTTTTTCTTTGCCCAACAGCATTTCCGTCCGTATAAAACGTTCTTCCTCATCACCTGTTCTCATTGACATAAATCTGTACCCTGTTTTCAATAATATCCGCTACTTCTTCCGCCCTTTTCTGTCCCTCAAAATAAGGCGCCGCCTCTTCTGCCACAATGTCAAACAGCTCCTGATTTCCTGAATACAGCCGGTCTACCGATTCTATAAAACGGAACACCGTATCTACTTCCTCCTGCGTCATCGGCGTAATCGGAATTTCTTCCCCTCCTATATAATAGGTGTCGTCATATTCAACTATGTTGCCGTTTTCATCCTCATAAGAAGGTCTTTTTTTTGCTTCCTGGGCTAACTTCTCCGCATGCTTTATGCTCACAGGCAATCCGTAATTCATCGCTCCCTGATATTCATCCGTCAGAAAATAACGCATAAACTGCCATGCACCGTCTTTATTTCCCGATTTGGCAGACATGGCGATTTCCAGTTCCGAATTGATAACCGAACCTTTTCCTTCCCCGGAAGGAAAGCCAATCAAAGTAATATCCTCCCCGAAGGTTCCTTTTTTCGTATAATTATAACTGGAAAAGCTGTCCAAAGTCATCTGACTTAGCAATACCGTTCCGTTTCTGAACCAGCTGTTCCATTCCCCTCTGGACTCGTCATAATAATCCTCAGGTAAAGTTTCGGGAAAACTTTTTATAAATTCAAGCAAAGAAAGAAAATCTTCCGAATTAAAACTGCATTTGCCGCTCTCCCAGTCAATAAACTGGTCTCCCGACATCCGCATGCTGTAATAGAGCATTTCTCCTCTGGTCATTTCGGAAAAAACTTCCATTCCTTCCGGCTTGGATGCCATTACTGCTTTTAAGTCCTGAATGGTCCAGTTTTCCCTGTCACCTACGTCTGCAGTTTTTCCCGCTACTGTATTAATAACAAATCTGGGAGCAAGGCGGTATAATTTCCCGTTATTTTCAAAAGCTTTCATAATGTTCGGGAAATAATCCTCCTTGTTCAACTCTTCATCTTTATCAATATATGGGTATAAATCTTCAAACAGTCCTTTTGACGCATAACTCTCTATCGGCATTTCGTAATCCAGCAGGAGAATATCCGGCATTTTTCCGGAAGCAATGTCCGTATTCAGTCTGGTAATCCCTATGGTACCATCCTCATCCGTATTATACCGGGCATATTCTGTAATCTGTATTCTGTAATCTGGATTCGTTTTATTGAATTCCACCACATGCTTTCTGACATCCCAGTTCAGGTAATTGCATGCCAATGTAAGCACTGTCTTATCCGCCACATCCTTAGGGTCCACTTTGGTGAACTTCATAATGACCTCTTCCCCTGTCATCTCATCATCCATCATTCCATAGAATTCTTCTTCGCTGACCGCATATAACTCATAAATATAAGTAGTGCTTAAATCAGAATCAATAAAATCCATGCGCTTTTTTATTTCTTCGTCTCCCAGATTATAAGAATATACCCCGCCGTTTCCCACCAGAAGAAAATCACAGTCCGCCCCCGCATACAGACTGTAATTGCCGGACCCTCCTGGAATTACGTACTCTCCGGAATATTCACCCGTATTCACATCCAGTTTACGCAGAACAGACTGGCTTGTCGTATCGTTATAGGTCCCCACAACAACCGTCCCATCCTGCAGGAAATATGTCCCCCCGTCCAAATCTTCGGAAGGAGTCACATGTCCGGCCGGATTCCCGTCGGTATCATAAAAAGAAATCCCGCCCTGATCCGCTACTCCAATCCTGCCGTCCGGAAGAAGATGCATCCATTGTACCCAATAATCCTGATCCTCACTGTTTAACGGCAGCTTCCAGACTTCCTTTCCCCCGCTGTCCATTTTTACCAGATAATAATCGTCCCTGTAATAAACTTCCTCCCCTGCCCCTTCCTCCAGATACTCGTCATAGACCGCATAGTAATTCCCCTCCTCATCGGAATTCCAATAAGAAAAATAGCTGTCCCGCTTCATATCTATCGTAAAGGATTTTGCATCCGAACCGTCCATTTTACTGTTCATCACAACGACCTGACTGCCTTCTTCCAGCCAGCAAGTACTGAAAAAATACATTCTCCCGTCTTTCATATAAAAATCATTGACACGGCTCGTTTCTTCCTTTTCAATAGGAACCTCTTCCGCCTTGTACACATATTCCTTAGAAGATGCTGTACTGCCTCCGTTTCCTTTTCCCCCGCAGGCCGCCAGCATCAAAACAATGCATCCTGTCAAAACACAAAAAAACAGTTTCTTCATAATTATACCCCATGTCCGCCTCAGCGGAATCAAAATCAATAGTTGAAAACGCTTTTCTTTCAACCTTACCCCCATATATTCACCAGACCTTAAAAATATTTCCATTTACTCTTTTCCTTATGAAATTTATCCAATACCTTGTCTTTGCATCCAATAAAAACATTTCCCACATCCCTCCATGTCCACTGTTTCCTTTTCCATGAAAGAACCAGAAATGTAACAACTATAAGGAAAGGAACGAGCAAAAACAATATCTGCAGCACCAAGACGATGGCCAGCACATCCTCCCACCCTCTGGCTACATTTTCCCAATAAGGGTACTGTATTGCCCTGGCATTCATGGAACGCGTACCAAATTCTGCAATCACAGTGAGCAGCCCCTCCAAACCGAAACGGGCAGAATTTTCCACTACCCACATATGCTTTTCATCAATGCCTAATTTCTCTTTCATATTGTTGTATGCAAAATTCTTTACCGGATTCGGCATGACTACCTCATAGCTGCTGATTCCCTGGGTCGTGCCGAATTCCTCCAGTGTTTCGCAAGAGACATACACCACCGTTTTATCCAGTCCGGCTGCCTCGTTAAAACGTCCGTCTTCCCGTTTAATTACTCCTGCTATATAATGAGGCACTCCTCCAATCGTCACTTGCATTCCTACCACATCATTAGAGCCAAAAAGCTGCCATGCCGCATCCTCATCCACAATCACTTTATCATACATCAGGTCATTCCCTGAAAAATAGGAACCTGCCAGCAGCTGCACCGGATGAAAAAGGAAAAAATCTCCTCCTATTCCTACCGCCGAGGCATCAGACAAGGAAGTCTTCCCGGAAGACAGGGTGATTGTTCCGGATGCACTGTAAGCATCTGCCCACAATCTTGCATTTTCATTAGGAGCCGTAATGGAAGACTCCAGAAGAACCTTATCCAGCTCATGTTCAAAGGTTCTGATTTTATTCTTATCAATTTCTGTGCTTTCTGTGAAAAAACAGCTTATCTGGGCGGAGTCGTTCTCCTCCGACCAGCGCTTTGCCGCATTTTGGTCCAGCAATCCATTTTTTTTCACTGTAGCAAAAACCGTCAGCCCTCCCCAAGCCAGCAGACAAAGCAAAACTATGGCAGATGAAACAATCTGCTTCCATGAAAGACTTTTTATAAAAATAATAATTTTATTCATAGTCTTTTTCCATTTATTCCTTCCGTTTCCTTCCAGTCTTCCATTCCCTTATATCCTTTAATCGGTCAGGCGTACCTGTTTTCCTGCTTCTACCGGTTTTGTAGCAGTCGTAATGACATATTCGTAGCCGTACAGGCCGGCAGAAATTGCCGTGTGGGTATCGTCCGAAGCGAGCACTTCCACATCCACCCTGGTAGCAATATAACGGTTGCCAAGGGGACTGCTTTTGGATTCCACAATCAGGATAAACTTTCCGTTATTGTCCTCCCTTACCGCACTGTTTGGCACTACCAGCTCGTATTCGGAACTTTTCTGCCCAACAGAAAGGCTTAAAGACTGACCTGACTGTACATCCCCTTCTATATTGAAAGTCAGCTGCTTCTTCTGCGCCGGGTCGTCTGGGTCCGGTTTAATAGAAACCAGGGTCGCTTTTACATTATCGTAATACCATGCATTCTGTAATTCCGCCATATCCCCTACAGAAAGTTTTCTTGCCTGTTCCGTGGTTGCGGAAAATGCAAGGGTAAATCCTTTTCCTGCCACCTGTACCACTGCCAGAGCCTCATCCGGCTCCGTTTTCTCCCCTGCCGCCTTGTTTATTGTCATGACAATACCGTCTACCGGAGCATCAATGGTTGCTCCGACGGCTTTTTCCTTTAATTTCTCCACCTTCTCCATCTGCAGCTCTATCGCTTCGTTCTGGGATTCCAAGTTAATCTCCGCTAACAGCTCTTTCTGTATTTCGGTCAATTCCTCTTTTGCCTTATCCAAAGCAGTCTGTGCCTTCGCCTGCCTGTCCTGTGCATCCAGAAGCTGGTTGGAAGCGTTTGCCTTATTTACCGCATTATCATTGCTGTTTTCTTTATCGGTCAGGGCCTGCTGGGCGCTTGTTACCGCCGATGCTTTGCTGCTTTGCTCACTCTGCCTATTGGCAACTTCTTTATTGGCTTCGGAAACTTGATTTTTGGCATAAAGTACTTCTTGTTTTGCTTGTGCCAGTTCATTCTCTTTTGCTGCTGCATTAGCAAGCAATTGATTTAATTTTTCATCACCGCCCATGCTCGCATACTGTTCCTGTATAGATGTATTGGCATAAGAATCATATTCTTTCTTTGCCGCATCCAACGCATCTTTTGCACTAGCATATTCTGTTTCCTTCTGTTTTACCCATTCCTCCTGATTCCGGATTGCCTCAATTCTCTTTCCTTCCTCTTCGGGGTCGGTGGGGGGAGAGTTGTCCTTCTTCCATTGCTCAAACGCTTCATTCAGCCTTTCTAAATCACTTCGTGCGCCATTTAATACGGTTTCCGCATTGTTAAAAGAATTCTGCGCTATCTCTACAGCCTCTTGCTTGCTTTGCAGAGTCATGGAATAATTATCGATTTCTGTTTTCAGCGACTGCATGCTTTCCGCTTCTGCCTTTGCAAGATTCAGCTCATTTTCTTTTGCCACTACATTATTTTCCGCAATCGTCACATTTTCCGATGCTTTTGATGCATCCGCCTGGGCATTGGCTACAGCCTGGGACGCGTCGTTCGCCTCCCTCTGCGCATTCGACACTGCATTTTTCTCGTTTGTAGTATCCACCACTTGATTTCCGATATAGCCCAGTTCCTTATTCGCCGATGCCACTTGCAGCGTTGCACTGTCGTATTCCGCCTGTGCCGCATCCACGGCGGCGATGGCATTTTGCAGTCTCTGCTGTTTCTGGGTCAGGGAAAGAGTACGGTCGTTTTCGATATTGCTTACCGTTCCCACTTCCATACTTTCCGTAATTACTGCAATCTGATATGCCAGAATCAGGGAATTCAGTTCTTTTTCCGCATCCAGCAGCTCCGTGCTTTCTTCATCCTCCAGATAAAACAGCGGATCCCCCTTTTTAACTTCATCCCCTGCTTTTACTGCCACACTGGAAATCACCCGGCTTTCGCCGATGGAAATATTATAAGGGTCCGATGCCGTAATTGTTCCTGTCCCTCTTACTTTCTCCGTAATTGTACCGCTTTGCACATACTCCGTCGCCACCTCCGGCAAGGAATAATTCATAATTGTATTGGAAAAGAATGTCAGCACCAGCATAATGGACAAAAAAATAATTGCCGCATTCTTCACCCATTCCCTTCTTTTCGCCGGATTCGTATTCTCATTCATCACATTTCCTCCTATCCCTTAATTCCGCCCTGATAAGTAATTCCCTCTACCAGATAATCTTCTCCATAGAGGAATACCAGCAGTGTAGGCACCATGTATATTGTTGCTACTGCAAACGCAAGCCCTATTTCCCCGTTCTTAATCTTGGAAAGGAAAACGGAAAGCGGATGCATCGTATCGTCCGAAAGTAAAATCAACGGCTGCTCCACCATATTCCAGTAATCAATAAAAATCAAAATTGCTACGGAACATAGGCAGCCCTTGCACAGCGGCAGGCAGATACGCCGGAATATCTGCCATTCCCCGGCGCCGTCAATCTGTGCCGCCTCAA
>DNJW01000418.1 GCA_003488965.1 Lachnospiraceae bacterium
TTCAAATCCGGTCTGCGCCTTTTAAGTAATCCCGAAAAGTTTAATTTTCGGGTTTTTTTTGTCTTTTAATGACGGAGGCGTGATTGTTATATGTATAAAATACTGATAGTAGAAGATGATAATACGATTGCAGAAGAAGTAGGGAAATATTTGGAAAAATGGGGATATGAGATAAAATCAGTAACGGATTTTGGAAACATATTAAGAGATTTTGGAAAGTTTTCCCCTCAGCTGGTTCTGATGGATATTGGTCTGCCGTTTTATAATGGGTATTACTGGTGCGGGGAAATTAGAAAGATTTCCCAGGTGCCAGTGATATTTATATCATCTGCATCGGATAATATGAATATTGTGATGGCTGTAAATATGGGCGGGGATGATTTCATCGCGAAGCCTTTTGATTTGGATGTATTGGCGGCGAAGGTGCAAGCAGTGCTCAGGAGAGCTTATGCGTTTACCGGGCAGATGGCAGTAATGGAATACAAAGGAATTTTGCTTAATATGGCGGATATGTCTTTGAACTGTTGCGGGAAAAGACTAGAACTTTCCAAAAATGAGTTCAAAGTTTTACAGATATTATTTGAAAATAAGGGGGCAACTGTATCTAGGGAAAATATAATGAAGAAATTATGGGATGATGAATGTTTTGTGGATGACAATACCCTTACCGTGAATATTAACCGATTGAGAAAAAAATTGGAAGGGGAAGGAATACAAGAACTGATTGTGACCAAAAAAGGCATAGGGTATTCTCTGGGAGCATTTCCTGTTTGTGGCGGAAAGAAACTATAGGAGGAGAGAAGAAAAGACATGGGGCGGAAAAAAAATCATATTTTGCTATATTATTTAAAAGATAGGCTCATATTGTTTATATGCTTTTTGATGATTGTACTTATTTTTCTTGCCGTAGCTGCTTTATATGGGTATGAGGACAGTTTTATGAATATGTCTTATGCAGCAGTTCTGGCTCTTTTTTTCGGAGTATGGGGATATATCTTCGATTTTTGGCGATACCGTACAAAATGTATAAAGCTGCAGGAAGCATTGGATAAAAGGGAAGAGAGCGATTATTATCTTCCTGGTCCTTCAGGCTATATAGAAATGCTGTATTATGATATTGTATGTGCGGCTGGGCAGGAAAGAAGGAAACTGATTACAGAATTGGATGAAAAGAAAGCGGATATGGCGGATTATTATACTATGTGGACGCATCAGATAAAAACGCCTATAGCAGCAATGCGGCTGCTTTTGCAGAGGATGGAAGCAGAGAGGGAAAAGGAAAAAGGTGTATATAGAAAACAAGGAAAGGATACGGCAAAACAAGCATTGGAAGAATTGTTCAAAGTAGAGCAATATGCAGAAATGGCTTTGCATTATGCCAGATTGGATAGTATGTCATCGGATATGATTTTTAAGGAATATGACGTAAATGCTATTATACGGAAAGCGGTAAAAAAGTATGCCGTACTTTTTATTGGAAGCGGTCTTTCATTTTCTATGGAAAATTTTGAATCTAAAGCGGTGACAGATGAAAAATGGCTTGGCTTTGTTATAGAACAAGTTCTGGCAAATGCCTTAAAATACACCCATGAAGGCAGTATACGCATATATGGCGCCGATGAAGAAGGGAAGAAATGTGAGGGAGAGGTAAATCATATTGTAATTGAGGATACTGGAATCGGTATCAGGGAAAGTGATTTGCCGCGTATATTTGAACGTGGATTTACCGGATATAACGGACGGATAGGGAAAAAATCTACGGGAATCGGTTTGTATCTTTGCAGGCAGATTATGGAAAGACTTTCCCATGCAATATGGGTGGAATCAAAAGAAGGGGAAGGAACGAAGGTAATTTTCGGCTTTGGGAAAGAGAAAGAATAGAATAAGAGAATGGGGAGGAGACCGGCAGAAACTAGTGTACTGATATGTTTATTTTTCCGTCAAATCATTTGGCGGAATAGGAACATGTCAGTACATTAGTATGCAGGTCTTTTTGTTTGCCTTATGGGCTTTGGGTGCGAAAGGAATCTTACAAAAATGTAAGACTATATTTTAAAATGTAAGCTGAATCTATGGCTGCCCATGGCAGCTTCTACTACAATGTGTAATAAAGGTATAAAAATATAGAAAATATAAGGGAAAGGATGATATAGAATGGCACTTTTGGAGGTTAAAAATGTAAAAAAAGTGTATACTGCGCGGTTTGGTGCAGTAAAAGTACAAGCTTTAAATAATGTAAATTTTTCAGTGGAAAACGGGGAGTATGTGGCAATTATGGGAGAGTCGGGTTCGGGAAAAACTACGTTGCTGAATATTTTGGCTTCGTTGGACAAAGCGACCAGCGGCCAGGTGCTTTTGAATGGAAAGAATTTATCGGAAATAAAGCCAAAGGAATTATGTGCTTTCAGGAGAAACCATCTTGGCTTTGTATTTCAGGATTTTAATCTGCTGGATACTTTGTCGCTTAGAGATAATATTTTTCTTCCTCTCGTGCTGGCAGGAACGGATTACAAAGAGATGGAAAGGCGGCTGCAGCCATTGGCAATAAAATTAGCGATAGATAACTTGCTGGAAAAATATCCTTATGAGGTGTCCGGGGGACAGAAGCAGAGGGCGGCAGTATGCAGAGCCTTGATTACCAGACCGGAAATCATTTTGGCAGATGAACCCACAGGAGCGTTGGATTCCAAAGCATCAGGACGGCTGCTTAGGCTGTTTGCGGAAATTAACCGGGAAGGGCAGACAATATTAATGGTAACACATAGCATTCAGGCGGCGAGCCATGCGGGGCGAATTCTTTTTATTAAGGACGGAGCAGTATTCCATCAGATATATAGGGGGAACCGTACAGATGATGAAATGTATAAAATGATTTCGGATGCATTAACTATAGTCCAGACCAATAGAAATGGCAGTATGGACAGCAAAGAGTCTTACGGAAGGGAGGGAGAGCAATGAATCATGCAAAAGCAGCAAAACCGGTGCGGATATGGAAAATTATTCCTCAGCTGGCATGGAAAGGAATGATAAAGAACGGAACGGTATATTATCCTTATCTCGGTGCAGGTATTTTTTCTGTATTTACTTTTTTTGTATTTTCCTCTATTCTTCATAATGATATTATAAAAATATTGCCCAAAAGCGCTTATGCGTGGATTTTCCTGGAAATAGGGCGTGTGCTTCTAGGACTGATATTGCTGCCTTTTCTGTTTTATACCAATAGTTTTCTGATTAAAAGAAGAAAAAAGGAAATCGGGCTTTATAATATTTTGGGACTGGAAAAAAAGCATATTGCGGCAATGCTGCTGGCTGAGTCGGTTTATACTTATGTAATGGCAGTGGCGGCCGGAATTCTGGGCGGAGCGGTCTTGGCTAAGCTGTTGTTTCTTTTATTGCTGAAAATGTCCAGCCTTCCTGTAGATGTGCGTTTTGTTTTTTCTCCTTCGGCATTTATACAGACGGCAGTATTTTTTTTCATAGTATATGCCGTTAATTTTGGTGCAAATTTGATTCAGGTGGGAAAGGCAAGGCCGTCAGAGCTTCTGTCCGGAGGAAAGAGGGGAGAGAAGGAGCCGAGGCTTCTATGGATATTGGCATTGGCCGGGATTGCCATTCTTGGAGCAGGATATCGGATGGCTATCTGCAGCGAAACAGATTCCATGATTTTTATTAATTTCTTCCTTGCAATCTTTTTTGTGGTTATAGGAACTTATTTACTGATGACATCGGGCAGCGTAGGTGTTTTAAAAATATTAAAACAAGAAAAAAAATTTTATTACAAACCGTCTAATTTTATAACGGTATCAGGGATGCTGTACCGTATGAAAAAGAATGCTGCCAGTCTTGTTAATATTTGCATTTTTTCTACTATGGTTACAATTACATTGACTTGTACTTTATCGCTGTATCTGGGTCTGGATGATATGCTGGATTTTAGTTTCCCGTTTGATGTTGATATGTTTTTTCAAAAGACAGCGGTGCAGACCGGGGAAGTAGAAAATAAAGCGGAAGAATTAGGAAGAAAATACGGGATAAAAATTGAAAGCAGAGTATCCTATGAAAGAATTACTTTGCGCTGCGGAAGGAAAGAGGATATTTTTGATATCGCATATGACGAAACCGCCTATGCGGGAAAAGGCCCTTTATGGGGAAACTATGAGGTTAATCTGCTTTTGCTGGAGGATTATAACCGGATGGAAGGGAAGCGGATGGAAGGGAAGCGGATGGAATTGGATAATCATGAGGCGGTTATTTTCTCAAGCGGAAGGGATTATGGATATGACAGGGTTGTTTTTATGGGTAATGAGTTAAGGATAAAGGATGAGCCGGATATGCTGGAGATAGCGCCGAAGGAAGAAAATAATACATATCTGGGTGAATTCTATCTGATAGTAAAAGATGAGGCAGTCAGAGATGCTTTGGTTGAGGACTGGGCGGAAGAAAATGGTGTAGAGGATGTAGAAGGACTGCTGAACGGGAGATATCAGATGATGCGGCTGAATACAGCAGGCGAAGATGGAGCACGGGAAGCGTTTGCCAAAGAACTGGGCGAGTGGTGTTCCCATCAGCCCGGCTGCGCAAGAACGGATAATAATCTGGAGCGGAGATCGGACTGGAAGGCAATGTACGGAGGGCTTTTATTTATCGGCGTGCTGTTTAGCATTGTTTTTCTGATGTGTCTGTTACTGATTATGTATTATAAGCAGATTGCGGAGGGTTATGAGGATCAGGGCGCTTTTGAAATCATGCAGAAGGTAGGAATGAGCAATAGGGAGATTAAAGGAACCATTCATAAGCAGATTCTGCTTGTGTTCTTTGTACCGGTGGCCGGGGCAGTTATGCATACTTGCGCAGGGCTTTTCATGGTAGCAAAGCTATTTGCTGTTCTGGATTTTTTTGACACTGGGCTACTGATAAAATGTGCTGTTGCCGTGGCAGTAATTTTCGCCGCATTTTATGGAGGAAGCTATGGAATGACAGCAAAAACTTATTATAGAATTGTAAGCAGAGGGGAATAGAATATTGGAACGCTTTTCTTTTTAGTGTATAATATAATTACTTGACAAAAGCTAAGGAGAAGAGGAAAATTAAAATGAAACATGTGCAAAACGCAGCGATGATATTGGGAGTTTTGTTTATTCTATATTTTCTGGGAATACAGATTGTAGCAATTCATGGAACTAATTTTTATTTTATATGGCTTGTCATGGGTCTGGCATTGATTGCATGGTCTATATGCATGAAAAAGGGAATTTTGATTCCATGGATTCCTATGTGGATGAAAAGGGCTTGTCTGGTGCTGACTTGTCTGGGATGTCTGCTGTTTTTCATTGTGGAGATACTGATTTTAAGCGGATTTACGGCAAAAGGAAGTGAAAGGCTGGATTATATCATTGTGCTCGGAGCACAGATGAAGGCTCATGGACCGAGCCGGATATTAAAAATGAGGCTGGATACGGCATATAATTATCTTATGGATAATCCGGATACCATAGTGATTGTTTCCGGAGCTCAGGGCAACGATGAGCATATCAGCGAGGCTCAGGGAATGTACGATTATCTGGTGGAAAAAGGAATTGCACCGGAACGCATTGTGAGAGAGGACCAGTCCCGTAATACCAGCCAGAATATCAATTACAGCAGTGCCTTTCTGGATAAGGAGAATGATACGGTAGGAATTGTAACAAATAATTTTCATATCTTTAGAGCAACTCATATTGCCATGAAGAGCGGATACCGGTATGTGTACGGAATCGCGGCTCCGTCGGAGCTGATGCTCCAAGGGAATAATATGTTGAGAGAATTTATGGGCGTAATGAAGGATTTTTTGATGGGGAATATTTAATGCAGCGGATGGAGGATGAGGGTATGGCAGCAGAACAAATCAGACAGTTAAAACAATGGATAGAGGAAAGCGACAATATCGTTTTTTTCGGCGGGGCAGGGGTTTCTACAGAAAGCGGGATACCGGATTTTAGAAGTGTAGACGGATTGTATCATCAAAAGTATGATTATCCGCCGGAAACCATGCTGAGCCATACGTTTTATCGGAACAAAACGAAAGAGTTTTATCGGTTTTACAAGGATAAACTAATCGGGTTTGAGGCAAAGCCCAATAAGGCTCATGAAAAGCTGGCACAGTGGGAACAGGAAGGAAAATTAAAAGCAGTCATTACACAGAATATTGACGGACTGCATCAGGCTGCAGGAAGCAAAAAGGTATTGGAACTGCACGGCTCTACCTTACGTAATTATTGCGAGAGATGCGGAAAATTTTTTGATGTGGATTATATCAGGCAGGCGGAGGATGTACCGGTATGCGATGCCTGCGGCGGGCCGGTCAAACCGGATGTAGTGCTGTATGAAGAAGGGTTGGATCAGCAGATATTGTCGGAGGCAGTGGGATTTATCAAGAATGCAGATGTGCTGATTATCGGAGGAACATCTTTGGTAGTATACCCGGCGGCAGGGCTGATTGATTATTATAACGGAAATAAACTGGTTCTGGTGAATAAGACTCCTACAGCGAGAGACAGCGTAGCCGATTTGGTGGTTCAGGGGGCTATAGGAGAAATTTTCGGCCAGTTATAGTTAAGTGGGAGAAACGGAATGGAAATTCAGGTAGGCGAGATTTTGGGTCTGAAAAAACAGCATCCCTGCGGCAGCAAAGAATGGGAGGTTTTACGTGCGGGAGCGGATTTCCGGCTGAAGTGTCTGGGATGCGGCCGTCAGATTATGATAGCGCGGAAGGACTTGGAAAAAAGGATAAAGGAAATCAAACAAAAATCTTGAAATTATTGGCGTCATATGGTATCATATTAATCCGTGATATATTTTAATTCCTTGCTCCCTTACAAGGGGGCCAGAGACCAAAAGGAGGTAACGCACATGAACAAATATGAATTAGCCGTTGTTGTCAGTGCAAAAATCGAAGATGAAGAGAGAGCGGCAGTAATTGACAGATGCAAAGCTCTGATTGAAAGATTCGGTGGACAAGTTACAGACGTTGATGAATGGGGTAAGAGGAGACTTGCTTACGAAGTTCAGAAGATGAAAGAAGCTTTCTACTATTTCATTCACTTTGATGCTGAGAGCACTGTTCCGGTAGAAGTCGAACACAGAGTTCGTATCATGGACAATGTGATCAGGTATTTATGCGTAAGGCAAGACGAGGCATAAAGAACAGGAGAATGTATGAATAAAGCAATACTTATGGGACGCTTGACAAGGGACCCTGAAGTGAGATATTCGCAAGGGGAACCCCCATTGGCGATAGCCAGATATACACTTGCAGTGGACCGCCGTTTTAATAGGAACGGCGATGATGCCACAGCAGACTTTATTAACTGTGTAGCGTTCGGCAAGAGCGGTGAGTTTGCAGAAAGGTATTTCCGCAAGGGCATCAAAATTGCAGTTACAGGCCGTATTCAGACCGGGAGCTATACAAATAAAGACGGAATAAAAGTATATACAACAGAGGTTGTAGTGGAAGATCAGGAATTTGCAGAAAGCAAGAACAGTTCCGGGGGCGACGGAGGTTATGCCGGAAGCAATAGCTATTCCGGCGGAGGCAGACCGGCTCCTATGGCGGCTGGCGACGGTTTTATGAATATCCCTGACGGGATTGATGAGGAACTGCCATTTAACTGATAATTAATTTTAGATAGGAGGCATTATTATGGCTTACAATAAAGCAGAAAAGTCTGATTCTCCAGCAAGGAGAAAGGGCGGGATGCGCAGGAGGAAGAAAGTCTGTGTATTTTGCGGAAAAGACAATGTGATTGATTATAAAGATGTAAATAAGCTGAAAAGGTATGTATCAGAAAGAGGAAAGATTCTGCCCAGGAGAATTACAGGAAACTGTGCAAAGCATCAGAGAGCGCTTACAGTTGCAATTAAGAGGGCGCGCCATCTGGCATTGATGCCGTATGTTCAGGATTAAGGCCGGAAGGACTGGATTTTGAGACAGCTCCGGTATAATGAGAGCCAGCTATCCTATAGGATAGCTGGTTTTTTGCTAATAAGGCTTTTTACATATTAATTTTTAATAAGGAATATGGGGACAGCAGGATGGAAGAGCGGTTAGAAGAGAATATAGATAACGAAAAAAAAGAACGCCGTGAAAAACGAATGGATGAGATGAGACGGAAAAAGGAACAGCAAAAGCTTATCCGTAAATGGGTTAGAACCGTTGTCCCGGTAGCGGCAGGTATTTTGATTCTGGCAGCTGTAATCATAAAAAGCCATGGGGGAAAAGAGGCTGCGGCAGAAACGGATAAGGGGCTTGGGACAGCAGAGGAAAATATGGCAGAAATTAAGGAAGAAGAAAGTGTTTCTGACGCGGATGGAGAGGAAAATCCGGTTGCTGCAGAAGAGGAGAAAACGTTTCCGGCGGAGGAAGAGGAGGCAGAGAAAAATCAGGAATCAGGGCAGGAAGGGGCGGACTATGCGGCGGAAGAAACAGAGGATACACTGCAGCTTGGGGAAGAAATCGTCAGCGGCTATGCAATTTTGATTGATATAGACAGCCGCAGTATCCTGGCAGAGAAGAATGCCTATGTCAGAATGAATCCGGCGTCCATGACAAAGGTACTGACCTTGCTGGTGGCAGCAGAGCATATTGATAATTTGAATGATACATTTACAATTACTCAGGAAATAACAGACTACTGTTTTGTAAACGAATGCAGCAATGCAGGGTTTGAAAAGGATGAAACGGTTACGATAGAGGATTTGCTTTATGGAACGATACTGCCTTCCGGTGCGGAAGCGGCAGTCGGGCTGGCAACTTATGTATCCGGTTCGCAGGAGGCATTTGTGGAGCTGATGAATGAGAAACTGGAGGCATTGGGGCTTTCCGGAAGCGCACATTTTACAAATTGCGTAGGCATTTATGATGAAAACCACTATTGCACAGCATACGATATGGCGGTTATCATGGAGGCAGCGGTAGACAATGAGCTTTGCCGCAAGGTGCTGTCATCCCGTACCTATACCACATCGGAGACGGAGGAACATCCGGAGGGGATGATACTGAGCAACTGGTTTTTGCGCCGGATTGAGGATAAAGACGTGGGAGGAAAAGTAGCAGGCGGTAAAACAGGTTATGTAAGCCAGTCAAAAAGCTGTGCAGCCAGCTATGGAATTGATAAAAACGGAAAAAAATATATATGCGTTACGGCAAGTGCCGGCAGTCCCTGGCTTTGCATAGGGGACCATGTGAAACTATACCAACAGGTTATGATGTAGAAAAAAATGCATATTTATATAATTTATAGCGGAATCTGACAGAAAATACTCAAAACCGCCAAATAATATCCTGTTTTTGACAGTT
>DNJW01000244.1 GCA_003488965.1 Lachnospiraceae bacterium
GGGGCGACGGAGGAATATTCTTTCAGCCGGGCGGACTGATATCCAGAAAGATTTTCAAACAATATATAATCAATAACTTAACGGAATAACATCTTCATATTCATCCCAATTCACTCTTGCGAAAAATCCCCTCATATACTATAATGCCTTTTAGGCAATTTCATCTCATTTGGTTTTTATTTAGCTGCTCCAGCAGTTAAATACCGTATCATATTGCATAGCATAAACTTTCATATACGAGGCGTAAAAGAGCGGCACAATGGCTGCGGCAGTCATTGCGCAATATGGTATATAGGGACTTTAGCAGGCAGGCTGATACGATATTTAGCGGCTGGAGTATTTTTTGGGGATATTGTTTTGCATGGAGGAATAATAGGATGGGAACACAATCGAAGAAAGGTAAGGAAGACGGAGGATTTATGGTGAAGGTCGCTACTTTCATTGTAGACAGACGGAATTTATTTTTCTTATTGTTCGGCATTGCCCTTATTTTTTCGGTGGTGTCGATGAACTGGGTTACAGTGGAGAACGCCATGTCGGCATATTTGCCGGACACTACAGAAACACGGCAAGGTCTTGACCGTATGGAGGAACAGTTCATTACATATGGAACGGCAAAGGTAATGGTAATGAATATACCGTATGGGGAGGCGGATAAAATTGCAAAAGAGGTAGAGGCTCTTGAGGAAGTGATTATGCTGACCTTTGACAGTACGGAAGACCATTATAATAATTTTTCGGCACTATATGATATTACTTTCGGGTATGAAGAAACGGACGGCCGGGCATTGGAGGCTTTAGCCAAAGTGGAGGCTATGCTGGACGGTTATGATATCTATGTATCCACCTCCATGGGTGATGCATCGGCGGAGCAGATTGCAAGCGAGATGCAGATAATCAGTGTGCTTGTGGCAATTGTAGTTGTTTCCGTGCTGCTTCTGACATCGGAGACATGGGCGGAGGTTCCGGTACTTCTGCTGACCTTCTGTGCGGCTGCCCTGATTACAAAAGGAACTAATTTTATGATGGGAACCATTTCTTTTGTATCGAATTCGGTAACCATTGTTTTACAGCTGGCATTGTCCATTGATTATGCTGTCATTTTTTGTAACCGGTATAAAGAGGAACATAAGAATCTGTCAATCAGAGAAGCGGATATTATGGCCTTGAGCAAAGCCATACCGGAAATATCTTCCAGTTCCCTGACTACAGTGGGCGGTCTGATAGCTATGATGTTCATGCAGTTTGGTATCGGCAGGGATATGGCGCTTTGTCTGATCCGTGCCATTGTACTGAGCCTTTTGGCAGTATTTTTGCTGATGCCGGGACTGATTATGCTTTTCGGGAATGCCATGGATAAGACCAGGCATAAAAGTTTTATTCCTAAAATCCCGTTTGTAGGAAAATTTGCATATGCAACGAAGTACATTATGCCGCCGTTATTTCTGATATTGATTATTGCAGCGTATGTGGTTTCGTCCAAGTGTCCGTATGTATATGGGTACACGATGCTGGAAACACCGGTGCAGAGCGATGCTATGGTAGTGGACGAGATGATAACGGAAAGCTTCGGCGATTCCAATATGGTGGCGTTAGTAGTGCCGGCGGGAAACTATGAGAAGGAAAAAAGGCTGCTGGCGGAACTGGATGCCAGGGAAGAAATTGATTATACGATGGGGCTGGCAAATACGGAAGCGATGGACGGGTATATGCTGACGGATAAGCTGACGGCCAGGGACTTTTCCGAACTTCTTGAACTGGATTATGAAATTGCCGAAGTGCTGTATATGGCTTATGCCGTCAATGATGAAAACTATGCGAAAATTATCAACGGCCTTTCCACATACAGTGTGCCTTTGATTGATATGTTTATGTTTTTGTATGACGAAGTGGAAGAAGGCTATGTTACTTTGGATGACGATATGATGGATACGCTGGAGGATGCGCATACAAAGATGCAGATTGCCCTTGACCAGCTGCAGGGGGAGGAGTACAGTCGTATGCTGGTTTACCTGAATCTGCCGGAGGAGGGTGAGGAGACTTTTGCCTTTCTGGATGAAATGCATACGATTGCCGGTAAATATTATGAAGATACGGTGCTGATACCAGGCGAGGCAACCAGCCAGTATGATCTTTATAAAACGTTTCAAAGGGACAATACAGTGGTAAACGTAGTTTCGATTCTGGCAGTGCTTGTGGTATTGCTGTTTACGTTTATGTCAGCCGGTATGCCGGTGCTTTTGATTATGGTGATTCAGGGTGTTATCTGGATTAATTTTTCGGTGCCTGCGGTGCAGCAGAAAAACGTATTTTTTATGAGTTATCTGATTGTAAGTTCTATTCAGATGGGAGCGAATATTGACTACGCGATTGTAATTTCGGGACGGTTTATGGAACTGAAGGAAAAAATGCCGAAAAAGGATGCGATTATAGAAACTATGAATTTTGCGTTTCCTACTATTGTGACTTCCGGTTCCATGCTGGCTTTGGCGGGAATTCTGATTGGGCAGATGTCATCGGACGGCGCTATCTGCGGAATCGGGCAATGTCTTGGGCGGGGTACGATTATGTCCATTATCATTGTTATGTTTGTACTGCCCCAGATTCTGCTGCTGGGTGAAAAAATTATTGACAAGACTTCTTTTGCCGTGTCGATTCCGCTTAAGCTGGAAAAGAACTCCGGCCTGATGCGGGTTGACGGCCTTGTGCAGGGGCAGATTAACGGTATGGTGATTGGAGAAATGCACGGATTTGTACGTGGCGATGCCAATCTTTTTGTCAACATGGGAAAGATGGAAATGCGGGAGGATGACGGAAGCGATTTGGCATTGCTGATGCAGAAGGAAAAGGAGGGGGACAATGAAAATTAGAAAGATTTTATCAAAAATTGTACCTTGGGGCATGGTTCTGGCACTGACGTGCAACATGCTTCCTATGCAGAATCTGAGAGCCGAAGAACTGGATAAAAATGAGAAACAAGAAGAGGAAACGGAAGAAAAGGAAAATACTGCCGAAGAAGAAGCAATACAGGAAATAATAGAGATTGATACGCTTGATGATTTTTTAAAATTTGCAGATAACTGCTCCATAGATTCATGGTCTTCTAATAAGAAGTTTGTGTTGAATACAGATATTGACTTAGAGAATGTTGCGTTTGAGTCCATTCCGGTATTTACCGGCACCTTTGACGGGCAGGAGCATACCATTTCAGGTTTCCGGTATAACGGGGACGGCTATGTGGCGGGACTGTTCCGGTATATTGAAAAAGACGGACTGGTGGAAAATCTGAAATTAAAAGGCGAGATTATTGCATCGGATGAGAAGGAATGTATTGGAAGTCTATGTGGAGTGAATTACGGAACAATACAAAAATGCAGCTTTCAGGGAAGCGTAAGCGGAAGGACTACAGTAGGCGGACTGGCCGGGGTCAATGAAGGAACGGGAACGATACGCAACTGTATGGTAGGAGGACGGGTTACGGGCTATTATTCGACGGGCGGCCTTGCCGGAAAAAACCATGGTGTGCTGTCTTCTTGTATAAACCGTGCATGTATTAACAATGACAGTGAATGGGTAGAAGAAGACGACGAGATGGGCATGGGACTTTTTCTGAGCATTAATATCAGCGGTTCGGGAACGGAGCTTTTCAGCGGCGTGGACACCGGAGGTATTGCAGGGCATTCAGACGGGATGATAACCGGGTGTGTAAATTACGGAAAAATAGGGTATGAACATACAGGATATAATATCGGCGGTATTGCCGGTCGGCAGTCCGGTGTAGTATCTTTGTGCACAAATACGGGGGAAGTATATGGACGGAAGGATGTAGGGGGTATCATAGGGCAGATGGAGCCATATATCGAAGTGGATGAAGCGACATCGCTCAGAAATGCCGTCAACAGACTTCATGACTTGATTGAAAAGACCATTGATGATATGGAAGAGGGGAAAGATGCAATCAAAGGAGATTTGGATGAACTGACGGTATACAGTGACGGTGCAGCGGATGCCGGCGATGCGCTTGCCGGACAGATTGCCGACTTTGCGGATGCCAATCTGGACCAGGTTCAGTCTATGGCAGACCGTCTTGGCCATGTAATGGAGATGCTTCCCAGTGTATTCGATGATGTTTATGATGCGGAGGATAATTTTTCAAGTGCCAATAAGGCGCTGATGCTGATTACGGACGATTTAAAAGAGATAGGAGATGTGGGCGGCGAATATGTGGAAACGGATTATAACAGGCTGACGCTGCTTTCCACTGTGGGAGGAAACATATTGAGTATACAGCATTATCCGGAAGCAGGGGAAACCGTTCATATTATGGTTGAGCCGGATAAGGGATATATGCTGAACGGTATTAGGGTAATAGATACCGATGGAAATCCGGTTAATACGGAGAAAAAGGGCGACAGGGATTATACTTTTACGATGCCGGAGCCTAATGTAAAGGTGGAGGCGTATTTTAGTTATCAGAGTGAGAATGGAGATGAAGTTTCCGATGGAGCGGATGGAAACAAAGATGATACGGAAAACAAGAAAGAATTAGGAGTATCGGAAGAAGAAACGGATAAAGAAACGGTAGAAGAGGGAAATAAAAAGGACGGAACTGAAGCAGGCAGCAGTTCCGCTCCATCCGGCGGCAATACAGAGGAACTTCCGGAAGAATCCGGAAGCCAAACAGGCAGCACAGCCGGAAGCGGAACCG
>DNJW01000427.1 GCA_003488965.1 Lachnospiraceae bacterium
TCCTCCACATCTTGAACTGACCCGATATGGCTCAAAACTGCCTCTGCCACCGACCATAACAGCTTGGAATACTTTGTGATCATCTCGTTGATTGCTGCTTCGCTTCGGTTTTTGATGGCTGTTATTATTTTTTCATCATTCAAAACTTCACCTCCTGTGTTGATTGACCGGTCATATATAGTACGTCAAAAAATGAAAAAACACTGATATTTTTTAGAAATTTATTGGGAGCATCTGTCCCGATTCATTTTACACTTATTTCGCTTGCTATCAATATATCATGCGCTTGTTCTCACTTTTCTTTACGACTGAAATTGTATCAGCATTAAAAAAACGGGCAAGAACATTATGAAGGAGTGCAAACAAGATTACCAAAAAGCAATTCGGGTGTGGCCACACTCCGAAATTTTTGCTGAGCCGTAGGTCCGCAAAAAATGTTTGTTGGGAAGCCTCCCCCCCAACCCGGCTCTTTGGAACAAAATGTCCCAAAGAGATTGGCTGCGTCACCGCCGCTGTCGCGCCGGTTCCTTATCGGAAAGGGCAAGGGTACTTATCCATTTGACTGATTTTGTTACATTGATGTGCTATGCTTTTTTTCAGACATAACTTGATAAGATAAAATATGTAGGAACTTTAGGTGAAAATTTACGTCTATATAGATAAGCGCACAATAATAGAAAGGGGGCAGTTTGCATGAAAAGGTTGGCAATATTCATTTTAGCATCGGTTTTTGTGCTGATGCTATCTGGATGTAATAAGCACTCACAAGGCGGGCAGGATATGGCTCCCAATTCTACTGAAATTGATAGTGTGGCCCAAATACCAGAAGATGATTATGTGGTGGACACAATTTCCGATGGCGAAAAGGAAGATGATACAATTACTGTTTGCCCTCCAAATTTGACACTCCAAACACTTCAAGACCTCGTTAATCGTTGTGGCGAAAACTTGACATGGGATGATTTCTCTCCTTATTATAACACCGGAGATATTGGTTCTGGATTGTATATCCTTCGCTACCCAATTGATTGGGATTATTATCTGCTTATTGGTGGTAGCGGTATAGACTTGCCCCCTATGTATATCCATCTTGTTTCAGGGCATGACATTAAAAACTATATTGATGTGAGGTTTGACGACATAGATGATTTTATAAGTAATACCCCCAAGCTATCTGAATTCTCTTACAAAGAAATGCTTGAAACTTATAAAGAAGATGTACCGGGTGTTAAAGTTAGTGGGTTTAACAACACTTCCAGAGTTGCAATTGAAACGCTGACTGATGTGCTTGTGCAAGCAGAAGAAGAATGTACCGTTGAATACGACACAACAGATATTTCGTATGATAGCGCAACATCCATCTGGCGGGTTGTATTTTACAAAGCAAATTCTGCTGGTGGTGACCAGACGATATATATGGATAACTATGGTGTAACTTGTCTTGTTGTATATGGCGAGTGATGCCTTATAATCTCAATATACGTTAGCATTTGTGGAACGAATAGGGCACAGGACATATAAACATACCACCCTCCTGTCGAACGCGCCCGGAAACCCTTGATACAAGCGGATTTGAAACGAGCAAATACAAGCTTTTCAATTTCCTTTGCTGTTTCATCTGGCACATAATAATGTCCGCATATCTATGAATTCTCATTGTTCGATTGGCCGTTCCTGATTCATATATCGTCTGGCTGTCTTTTAAACATGTTCCAGCTTAGATAGATAAATGGGGCAGAACGGCTCAATCATTCTTCCCTCATACAGTTTTTCTTTTGATTGTCTGCTTGCTTCAGCCCTTATTATACAACATTTACGTTTTTTGGAGGAGTAGGACCACAGCATAAGAATTATAGGATAGAAAATTATGCATGGGTATGGTAAAATACTACCAGTTGCATACAGGTTTGTTTATAAAGTATACAGGGGGACTTTACCATGGCATTTACTCTGCAGATCAGACAAAAGAAATTATTCGGGAAGACGGCCCTTGATATCCCGTCACTGGCCCGTGCATGTGGCCTTAGCTACGGTTCTAATAATGATTTTTACATCCTGCAGGAAAACGAGCAGGTTCGGGGAACCGCTGTTTTTTATAATCCGGAACGGATAGGGCGGGGGATATTTTTCGATGGCAGCAAAGCAGAGGAAGGATACTATGAGTTGAGTTACAATATCCCCACAACCGGAGCGGAGATCACGGATTTTGCCAGGCTTGCCGGAGAGATAGAGAGGCGCCTGGGCAGGGCAGAGATGTACTGCGTGGAAGAGGAACGGAGTTTCACCGGCAGGGAGCTGGAACAGTGGATTGGAAATTTTGCTGCATTCAGCAGGGAGTCGCTGAACCGTTTTTGCGGGAATAAGGAGTTTGCGAGCCATATCCTTACCCTGGCCCGGTGGCCATATACGCTGACAGAGGATAAGGTGGCCGCCTGGGAGACATGTACGGATCTTTCGGATTTCGAGCAGACCCTCCACAGGCTCCAGGCGCTTGATGTCTATTATGCGAAGCCGAGGCTTTTGCAGAAGAATGGCACAAAGGAGATTGGAGCCTTTTATGCTTTGACAGAAGAATGTGAAAGCATTTTCCCTGTCCGTGCCGATGGGTTCCTGAATCTGAGCGAACTTAAGATAACGGAAGGGTTTGTCCAGTTCGTGCTTTACAGTGAGCAGCGTGTGTTGGAGGGGATGTTCCCATACGAACGCTTTATTGAGGAGCTTGGAAGACATGGCGTCAGGCAGTTTGATGCAGACCATATCCTGATTCCGCCCATGACGAAAGGGGAACTGGAGAGATTAGCAGAGAAGCTGTGCTGAAAGGGAAAGTATATATGAAGGTCGCATTGGAAGAAAGAAGAGAAGCGGAAAAGAGGATAAAAGAATACGTGCAGGCCAGCGCCCAGGGCCTGAACAAGAAAGAAGAGGATGATTTCAGAAAGCTTGTGATTCAAAATGAGGAAGCAGCAAAAAAGGTATTCCGGAGTATGGAGCATACAGGAAAAACATATATTCTGATTTACCTGAACTCGGAGGGGAAAGGTGCGGATATCGCAAAAGAGGAAGCAAAATCCTGGGCTTACCAGATGGAATTTATAAACAACAATGCTGCCCAGGAGCATGCGTTTCGGTCCTGGCTTTCAGGAGAGACGGACATAATGCCGGAAACGATGCCTGTCAACAAATATATCATGGGGTTTCCCCACAGAAAAAATGTGGAACTCTGTTATTTGTCAAAGGTATGCACATTTACGGAAAGACTAATAGCTTATGGGATAAAAACGGGGTATGTGGATATTGTACGGGGGCCAGTGAAGGAGATGATGCGTGAACTCGGCATCTCCTATGCGTGCTCTTTTCTTGAGCGTACAGTCCGGATGTATCAATTATCAGAAGAAGATGTCATGCAGATGTATTCCGCAATTTATGCGATATCTGGAAACGCAAAAACGGAAAAGGAGTTTTACCGGAATTTTATCTGTGCGTGGCTGGAGCAGGATAAGGACCGGTATCTGGCAGCCATTGAAAAGATAAGCAAGGATATGCGGAAAAAGATATTTGCTGTGTTAAAAAGAGAGAATCTGCATACCACATAGATGTCTTTTAATTCCAATTATTATCATATCAATGACAGGGAGACTGAATTATGGGAATTTTTGATAAGTTCAAAAAGAAAAAGGAAGTAAAAGACCAAATTTGATTGTCTTTGAAAAAGAAAAAAGGAGAATAACGCTAAAGGGGTACAAACCGAATCGGGCATAAACATCAAGGGAATCACAAGGAGAATTTGACGATGAAAAAATGTATACCAAGAACATCTGACCGTATCATTACCGTTCTGGCTGCTGTTGTCTGTGCGATAGGAGCAGTTTTTGCTTTTCGGGAATTCATTAGTGGCGGCCAGCCTCCTGTAGTGTTTTTAGCAATGAGTCTTTTATTTGGCGGTATTGCATTACATACAATCTGGCGGATGATCTATATGGGGAACTGGGGATTTTTCTACGATAATGAAAAAATCATTTTTGCCCTATCCCGTAAAGACCGGCGGGAATTTCGCTGGGAAGAACTTCAAAACGCAAAGGCTAACATTTTCTATCCATCCTCTCCTGCTGCATGGTATTTCTACTTCCAGGATGAAAAGAAAACAAAAAAAATAGCTGTTACGCCCCGTATGACAGGTTACAGTGAATTTTTAGATATGCTTAAGAAAAAAGGATTTCCCGCCCAGAACCCTGGGACCCTCAATTTTGATAAAAATGCCGCAAAGGATATTTTTCATGAGGTATTCGGAGAGGATTTTGGAAAAGGAAGTGGGAACAAGGGCAAGTAATCCTTTTCTCAACACAAGGAATACATATATGTTGCATTGGATTGCATTTTTATGCTTTTATAGTAATATGTAGTCTGATAGAGAATACGGGATATAAAATCCCTGGCATTGTTTTTGGTATATCGGAGTTTGTGAGGAGGTTAAACAATGAGTAAAAAAATTATGTTATTGGGAATTGCTGTAATTTTGGCCGCGATTGCACTATCTATAAATAATATTATAGCTTTTTGCGGTGGCATTGTGGGCCTTTTGATTGCAATTATAGGTTTATTCATGCGGGACAAAGATACGAAATTGTAATCTGATGATTGATAAGGGAGGATGACAAGCGTGAAGTCATAACAATTAGAAGTGATTGAAGATTCTGTACAGATAAAAAGGTATGATTCTTTTATCGGAGGAACCCCTAAACTTGCCGCCTGGCTTTGACATTCCCAAATGTGAACCGCATCTATTTTTGGTGTGTCGAAAAGGACGACAAAGGATGGGTTTATGTTTCCGTTCAGCATTAACGATTCCTGTTTGCCGGAAAGTTGATTAGAAAATGGAATTGAGATTGGTAAAGGTTATTATATGGATAGATTGTTAAAAAAGTACGTTCATCAAAATTGGGAAGACATATCGGAATATAGAAATGAAAAGTATTATTTTGTGCAAATATCTGATGATATAGAAGAACACTTTTTGGAAGTGCAACATCAATTAGAAATCAAAATTCCTGAAGAATTAAAGGAATTTTATAAAAATATAGGTTATGGGTTTCTTTGGTTCAGCCTTAAGCAAAAGAAGGGCATTTATAGAATCCTCTCACCGCAAGAAATCTTAGATTTATATTTTGAGCCAGATGATGACGCATCCGATGATGATTTTATCACCTACCGGGAAAATGCCTGGGAAAATTTAGAGGAAAACGCTCTTCTTGCCTTTTGCCTCTTTGGTGAAGAAGATAGTATGCTTTATATGGGTATTACTGATGGAGCCATATATTATCTTTCGCCTGCCCATAAGATAGCGGATTCTCTTTGTGATTTTTTGAACTTATTGGATAAAGAAGTTGATTATTTTATGAAATAACGATTGATGTGTGCCGGAGGAATAATCAGCAGCGTAATCACAATTTATTTGAGGTACTGATATGACCATAGAAATTTCAAAAGAATATAAAGCATCTTTAGTTCCGTTTCCAAAGGAAACATTAGAAGCGCTTGACCTCCCGAAGGAAACATTTGAATTTTTAACAGAGGTAGGGCTTCCGCCCCATGCGGGCTATGAAATCACTCCGAATGCGCCGCTTACGTTTTTTGATATGCCCAACATAAAAAAGCACGCTCATCTGCAAAACACTTTTTTGGACATTGCATCAATGGATATGATGGGGGAGCTGACGATTGATATGAAAACACAGGAAGTTTATCAAATACAAAAAGGGCGTGCAGACAGCTGGGGAAACTCTGTAGAAATACCAGTTTTTGCAAATGACAGCATTGGCCAGTTTATTGATTGTCTGGGAATATGGCTCTCTTTTCATCAACAGCTTCGGGATGAGGTTGATAAGAATCTGGCCATAAACCCAAAGTTCAGCCTTTTTGACCGTAAAGAAATGTATGAGCCAATATTAAATAAGCTGAAAGAAATTGATCCGGAATCTGTAAAATGGCGAAAATACTTCTGGCGCAGGATGTGTGAGCCGGACATTCTATAAATAACGGGAGGAACGGATATGAAATATGACTTATCTGCTGTCGAAATGTTAAAGATGCTGGGTTATGACCAGCCAACAGGCAGGGAATGGCTTGAAAAATTAAAGCAGGAGAAACAGATAAGCCTGCCGAAAGCCTACACAGAATTTATGGAGCTGATGGTGGACTGTCCTCTTTTGGGTACATCGAATCTTTGGATTGGGAAAATGGAGCATAAAACGTCTGCGCATATTCCCTGCACATTTTACGACCAGCTACAGGAAATGATAGATGACCGTAAAGGCCGTTGGTCAAAGCGTCCTGGCAAGTATGAGCGCTCACTCTACGATCTTTTTCAGCTTCCGGCAGAAGAATGGTCCCAGACGGTTGACAATTATCTTGTGATTGGCAGTGATTACGCAGGCGGGATGGGCGAGTTTGGCATCCGCATAGAAGATCTGCAGAAAGATGATCCTCCTGTGTACTGGCACAAAAATGCAGACGGCTTTTCGATTTGGAAACTGGAAAATGAAAAATTATCCGATTTTTTGCTGAATGTATTGATAGAGGCGCTTGCCTGTGTGGACTATCAGAGCGCGGAATACGAATTGGAAACAAAAGGGTGGCGGTATGAGGAATACTTTGATCTCAAAAAGGATGACTGGGTTGCAAGTAAGTCCGTGCTGAAACGGTATGGTATTGATTATGCTGCCATCAAAAAGTACAAAGCCAGCAGCGGAAAAGTCTTTTGCTGCTATGATGAGAACAGAAACGCTCTTTTTGTTGGTTCCACAGCCGAAGGGGAGATGTCCCTGTCTGCGATTAACCGCAGCGATGCAGAGCATATCTTTTTAGACCTTGACAGTTTGGAATATCTGTTTGAAGAAGCCAGGCTTTGCATAAAGGACAGGGAAAGGGAGGATGAACTAAGCCAATACTATATTTACACAAAAACCCCCACAAGAAAGGTTAGCCTGTCTGATTACTGCCAGGCAGATAAGCCTCCCCAGAAAGGAGAAAACGGGGAAAACATTTGCCCTGCTACTGCAAAAAAAGAACCGTTATACGTTTTATGTAGCGGAGCTGATTTCATGGAAGTGATAACCGGGATACTGCAGAAAAAGCCGAAAGCTACGAATGAAGAACTGTTGGAGGCTCTAAATGATTATCTGCAGACCAGGAATTTATGATAGACGGATTTTTCAATCTATTCTATGGGCGATAGAAGTGTTTATAAGAGATAATGAATATGGAAGAATTATATCAAAAAGGGATGGAACTGTGGGAAACCGCAGAACAGCTGATAAAACAGCACAAAATCGATTCTTCAGAGGGGCGCAGTGAGATGGTATCTTACCAAAAGCAGGCGGTTGAGTGTTGGCAGACAGCCGCTGAGCAGGGGGATGCAAAGGCACAGCACCAGCTGGGCTATTACTTTTATAATTACGGAAAAAACAGCAATAAAAATAAAAAGGCATTTGAATGGTACAGCAAAGCTGCTGAACAGGGATATGCACCGGCACAATATGAACTTGGTTTCTTATATTCCTATGGATTGGGAGTACCGATGAATCATAAAATGGGCGGCTATTGGTACGAAAAGGCCGCTGAGGGAGGAATGGCGTCTGCCGCACATATATTAGGAGATAAATATTGTGAAGGTAAATCCAGAAATTACAAAAAGGCGATTTATTGGTACAAGAAATCGATGGAGTTGGGAATGCAGGGGGCTGTGGAACATCAAATTGGATGGTGCTATGAAAAACTTGGAGATTTTGAGCATGCTATAGAATGGTATATGAAAGGAGCGGAAAAAGGCATTGGCGATATAGCATATCACCTTGCAGAACTGTACGAAACCGGAACAGGTGTACCTAAAGATTTCACAAAAGCAATAGAGTGGTATCGAGTATCTGCAAAGCTGGGTTATCCAGACGCTGATTTATGGTTGAAAGAAAAAGGATTTTAACTATGAAAAAAGAATCATTCTCTTTATGTATAATTCTGCGGAATACAATGTGTGTTGCTCTTGTCCTCCTGGTGCTGCTATCCGCTCCCACCGGCTGGCTGTACGATTTGTGGGCCGGGGAGGGAACGGAACAAGGGCAGTGGCCCAGCGTAGAAGTCCAACGGCTCCGGCAGCAGGAAGATATAGAGACTTGCTTTTTGAGTAGTACCCCGGCCACCGTGAACGGCGGCAATCTGGCAGCTTGCCCGCTGGCACGTCTGCGGGATATTGGACAAGCGGGCGTACATACTCACAATAACAGCGGCGTGAAAAGATCAGTGAGTGTTTCTGAATATATTTACGCCGACTACCCTCTCCCG
>DNJW01000030.1:0-783 GCA_003488965.1 Lachnospiraceae bacterium
TGGATAAAGTGCTATATTGAAATAGTAATTATTATTATTTTTAAACTATAATTTATATTTGGAGAAAGCAGAATGGATGTCAATATTTTTCGGAAAATGTCTTATGGGGTTTATATCGTTTCTACATTAGATGGAGAGCGTCCTACGGGATGCATTGCCAACAGTATTATGCAGATAACTTCTTCTCCCGCTACCGTAGCAGTGAGCATCAATCACGATAACTATACAAATGGCTGCATAGAAAAAACTGGAAAATTCGCTTTTTCTATTATGGCGGAAGATTCAGATCCAGGACTAATCGGGAATTTCGGATTTCGTTCAGGGAAGGATGCGGATAAATTTGAGCATGTAGATTATGAAATGGCAGAGGGAATTCCGGTGGTAAAATATACATGCGGCTATGTGGTATGCAAGGTGATTAATAAGCTGGAAACCAATACCCATACTGTATTTTTAGGGGAAGTGGTAGATGCAAAAGCTTATGATGGCATGGGAAATGCCATGACATATGCATATTACCATGAGGTAGTAAAGGGAAAGAGTCCGAAAAATGCACCGACTTATCTGCAGGAGGAGAAGACGGAAGGGAAGGAAAGTGCAGAAGGAGGAAAAAAGACAAAATATATTTGCCAGGTGTGCGGTTATGTATATGAAGGTGATGCTTTGCCGGAAGGTTATAAATGTCCGATTTGCGGTGTTGGAGCGGACCGGTTTATGGCAGAGCAGCAGTAGAAAGATACGTCTATTATAGAAAGGGTTATGGCTGTAATAATGAGCGGACGG
>DNJW01000030.1:1085-3503 GCA_003488965.1 Lachnospiraceae bacterium
AATTGTTAACTATGGACAATAATAGGTTGACAATTTGCGCTTGAGATGTTATGATTTTTTCAGTTTAGAGGGAAAGGGTGAAAAAAATATGACAACGATAGCAGCCAGAAGCAAAACATATGATATGGTTTATATCGCCGTATTCGTAGTATTGATGGCAATTTGTTCATGGATTTCTATTCCTGCGGGAGTGCCGTTTACGTTGCAGACTTTTGCGGTATTTCTTGCAGTAGGCGTGCTTGGCGGAAAAAGGGGCAGCTTGGCAGTAGTAGTTTATATTTTGCTTGGTATAGCGGGAATTCCCGTATTTGCAGGTTTTACAGGAGGAATAGGGATTTTAATAGGAAGTACAGGCGGTTATATTATAGGGTTCATTTTTACAGCTCTTGTTATGTGGGCAATGGAAACGCTGCTTGGTAAAAAAACTTGGGTTTTAGCGGCTTCTATGGTAATTGGCTTGGCAGCCTGCTATATTTTCGGTACATTGTGGTTTATGGCTGTATACATAAGAGATGCAGGTCCTATCGGTATCGGCGCGGTTCTGGGATGGTGTGTGATTCCGTTTATTATTCCGGATTTGGTAAAGATCGCATTGGCTTTGGGATTAAGCAGGAGACTGGCCGGCATTATACGGATGTAAGAATCGGTATAAAGGCGGCAGAGTATAGAAGAAAGAGCGTTTCTGCAACATTAAACAAAGGGAAACGAGGGGTTTATTATAGATGGGAGTATATAGGATAAGGGCGCATCATGGGATGTGCCTTGCCTATTTTATAGGCAAAGGTTATAGTGAGAAATTTATAAAGAATATGGATAGAATGAAACGGGAACTGGAAAATAATCCAGAGGTCTGTATTGTAGATGAAGCTGATGATATATGCAGTCATTGCCCGAATAATGTTTCCGGCGTCTGTACCAGCATGAATAAGGTGGCAGATTATGACCATCAGGTGCTGGCGCTTTGCGGGCTGGAGACAGGGGTTGAATTGAAGTGGGAAGAATTCGAAGGGATGGTAAAGGATAGGATTCTGGAAAAAGGTAAAAGAAAGACAGTCTGCGGGGACTGTCAGTGGAATGATATGTGTTAGTTTCTTGCCGTTATAATCATAAGACCGATAAATATAAATAAATTCAATTAGTTTTTGTTTGGAAGTCATGATATACTATACATATCATATTGGTTAAATAACGGCAAAAGTCTGAAAACACTGGATTTTTACATTATGTGCGGTGGAATAATTGCGAGTTTAGCGTTGAGAAACGCGGAAAGGAAGGGTTATCATGAAATATTGTTTTGGAGTTGATATCGGAGGAACTTTTATTAAACTGGGACTTTTTACAACCGAAGGAGAACTATTGGATAAGTGGGAAATAAAGACAAGAAGAGAAGACTCTTCTTCCCATATACTTCCAGACATTGCAGATGCATTATTAGGAAAAATCAAAGAAAAAGGTATCGAAAAAGGAGATGTGGCAGGCATCGGATTTGGGACACCGGGGCCGGTTACGGAAGATGGCGTAGCAGTTTGTCCGGCAAACCTTGACTGGGTAAATAAACCGGTAGCCAAAGAACTTAGTGACCTGACAGGTCTTCCCTGCAGAGGCGGCAACGATGTAAATGTAGCCGGCCTTGGAGAAATGTGGAGAGGCGGAGCCAAAGGTTATAAAAATGCAGTTGTTGTTCCAATTGGTACAGGTGTCGGTGCGGCAATCATTGTAAACGGTAAGGTTATCATAGGTGCCACAGGAGCTGCGGGAGAGATAGGGCACATTCATGTGGACAATGAGATTAAAGAAGCCTGCGGATGCGGTGCAGTGGGATGTGTGGAACAGTTTTCATCAGCCACAGGACTTGTTAGAATGGCGAAAAAAATGCTGATTGAGACTGACAGAAAAACACTGCTTCGTGATGCGGACGAAGTTACAGCGAAGGCAGTAGTGGATGCTGCAAAAGCAGGGGATAAAGCAGCAGATGAAATCTTTGATAAATTCTGTGATTATTTAGGCTATTCCTTTGCTGCGACTGCGGCAGTAATTGACCCGGAAATCTTTATTATTGGCGGGGGTGTTTCTAAAGCGGGTCAGGTTTTGGTTGATCGTGTACAGACCTATTTTAAGAAATATGTATGGCCGGGGCGAAGAGATGTTAAATTTGCATTGGCAGAACTAGGAAATGATGCAGGAATCTATGGCGCGGCCAGCATGGTAATAGGTATAGAAAAATAAATACATTTTTTGGGATATTTTGTGGAGGAATAGTTTAATAAAAGAGAAGAGTTGGTAAAGGAGAAGCCAACAAGAATTTGCTGTGCAAATTCTTGTTGGCTTCAAGCATTAAAAGGCCTATCCGGAGGTACTGTTGTTACAATATTTTTGTATTTGCATAAGTTATTCTATAGGTAATTGCGAAACACGGTG
>DNJW01000063.1:0-8070 GCA_003488965.1 Lachnospiraceae bacterium
GGTTCTTCGTCAATTTATGTCCTTTTGGCGAGGGACTTTCCTATAAAGTAAAAAGGGGGGCGGTACAAAATGAGCAGTGAGCGTATTAATCTGGAACAGAAAAACTTAGCGGAGCTTAATTTTAATCTCCGCTATATTTCCATGTCTAAATATGAAGGCGACTGGCAGAGTCTTCCTCATACGCACCATTTCACTGAGCTTTTTTATGTCATCAGCGGGAACGGCAATTTCCATGTGGAAAATGAGCTTATTCCGGTAAAGCCCAACGATCTGATGATTATCAACCCTCATGTGGAGCATACAGAAAAAACCATGACTAACAATCCCATGGAATATATTGTTTTCGGCGTAGACGGTCTGGCTTTCTCCTTTCATGACAAGGATAGCCGCGGAAAAAACTACAGCCATTACAGCTATACCTCCTCCCAGAACCAGCTTGTGGATTACTCCCGTCTTATGCTGCAGGAATTTCACGAAAAAAAAGCAGGTTTTGATATTGTCTGCCGAAGCATATTACAGATGCTCCTTGTCTTCATATCCCGGGAACTGGATTTGTCTATCATCTCTGATTCCACCTTTTTAATTTCGAAAGAATGTGCCCTAGCCAAACGCTATATTGATACCAATTATTCCCAGAACATTACCTTGGATACTTTGGCGGCAATCACACATATTAACAAATATTATCTTGCCCACTCTTTTACCAGCTGCATTGGCCAGTCCCCAATCAATTATCTGTCCGAAAAGCGCCTGCAGGCAAGTATGGAGCTGCTCGTCAGCACCAATCACTCTATTGCCCAGATCGCTTCCAGTACCGGATTTTCTTCCCAATCCTATTTTTCACAGATTTTCAAAAAGTCAGTGGGAATGACCCCTCAGCAATATAGAAAAATCCATACCAAAAATGCCGGCCCGTGAAGGCCGGCATTGAACTGCATATAAGAATTGCCCGTAAGGCATGGCATCCCTTGTTATGCGTTTTTACTATATTTTTCAACGATTTTTTCCATTTCGTCCCACTTCTTTTCCATATCCGCCACCAGTTTCAGCTGTGTTCTGCTTCTGTCCAAATTGTGTCCCGGTCTATGGATTTTATAATAGGTATCTCCCTGCAGATAATCCGTCAGAAAACGCATCCCCTGTTCAAAGGTGATTACCTTGGCTCCTGCCGGAAAAAGTTTTATCTCCTCTTCTGTCAGGCTTCCGCCGCATCCTTCCAGAAAACCTTTGGTATAGATGTCAAACAGTTCTAAATTTACGGAAACCAGACTCAAATCCGGCTCATCTTCCGCCCCTGTGCTCGCCCCGAAACGTATGGAATCTCCAAAATCATAGAGAGCCGAACCCGGCATAACAGTATCCAAATCAATCACGCACAATCCTTTTCCTGTTTTATCATCTATCATAATATTATTCAGTTTCGTATCATTATGGGTAACGCGCAGCGGAATCCTTTTCTCTTCCAACGCATCGCAGATAATATGGGCATCCGCTTCTCTTTCCATAATAAATTTAATTTCCTCTTGCACTTCCTTTGCCCTTCCGCATACGTCCTCTTCCACCGCCTTTTTAAAATCTGCAAAACGGCTGACTGTATTATGGAAATTTTTGATTGTTTCATGCAGCGTTTCCGCCGGATAATCCGCCAGCATCCTCTGAAAATTACCGAAAGAGACTGCGCTGTTATAAAAGTCCTCCGGCGTCTTTACTTCATCATAACATGTGGCACCTTCAATAAAAATATACATCCGCCAGCATTCTTCCCCATTATTCAGATAATTCCTGCCGTCCTTTGCAGGAATCACGTTCAGCGTTTCCCTATCCGGGTCTCCGCCCGCTGCAATGATTTTTTTTCTAAGGAAAGATGTCACATTCATGACATTCTCCATCAGTTCCTCCGGGTTCTTAAAAATGCTGTTATTCATCTTCTGGAGAATATATTTTTTTTCTCCGCCTGCAGGCAGTCCGCATGTAATACGGAACGTATCATTTATATGTCCGTTTCCGAAAGGGACCAGTTCCGTAACCTCACCTTCCATCTGAAACTTGGAAGCAACCGTATCCATTATTTTTTTATCTGCTATTGTTCCCACACTTTTCCTCCTTTTCTCCCGGTTCCGTTATTTTTTTCCAAAACCAACCGGCACTGCACTCTTCTTATACTTTAATGCATACCGCCCCATAAAGATTTGGTTTATCGGATGGTAAATTTGCATTTTCAGACTCTCACTTTTCCCCCAAAGCTTCTTCCAGCCTTTCTATAATAATGCGGAGCGCTTTTAACCTGGCATATTTTTTATCCACTGACTCCAGCACATACCAAGGAGCATAAGTTGTGCTTGTCTTCTGTATCATCTCGTTGACAGCATCTTCATAAGCATCCCATTTTTCTCTGTTTCTCCAATCTTCCTCCGTAATCTTCCACTGCTTTTCCGGCGTATTCTGTCTCATTTCAAAGCGTTCCAGCTGAGTCTCTTTATCAATCTGTACCCAGAATTTTATTATCACCGCACCCCAATCCGCCAATTCCTTTTCAAACTCATTGATTTCGTTATAAGCACGCTTCCAGTCGTTCTCGCTGCAGAAACCTTCCAGCCGCTCCACCATTACCCTGCCGTACCAGGTTCTGTCAAAAATAGCAATATGCCCTGTTTTGGGGAGTCTGGTCCAAAATCTCCACAGATAATGCCGTGCCTTCTCATGGGGCTCCGGACTTGCAATGGGATGCACTTCAAATCCTCTCGGATCCAGGGCTTCTGTAATACGTTTAATATTTCCTCCCTTTCCGGCCGCATCCCACCCTTCATAAGCAATTACTGCCGGCACTTGTTTACGGTAAAGTCTATTATGCAAATCCCTCAGTCTTCCTTGAAGTTTTTCCAGTTTTTCTTTATATTCCTCTTCCTCCACCCTCATATCCAAAGGGATCTCGCTTAACTTCGGCCTCTGGACAAGGGGAAAGACATTTTGCAGGAGCGGTACTGCCAGAGACTTATTCTGCAATGCAATGTCAATCCCTTCTGTCATCGTCTCCAGCACCTGAAGCTGCGCCCATTTCCTTGATTTTGCATTTATTACATACCAAGGGGAGGAAGGAATGTTAGTTCTTTCCAGATAATCGTCAAAGACCTCCTGGCATTTTCCATAATGCTTATTCTGCCATTTATCGTCTTCATTTACCCTCCATGCCGTATCAATATCTTCCATTAGAGCCTTTATTCTCTTTTTCTGCTCCTTTTCACTGATATGGAAGAAAAATTTTATCACCAGATATCCATTATCTGTCAGCTGTCTTTCAAACCGCCTGATGCTGTCCAGCCGCATCTCGTATTCCTTTTCGTTCAATTTTCCGTGCAGCCTAAGGCCAGCCGTCTCCTCCATCCATCCCGAATCCAGAAACACAAATTTTCCTGCTTCCGGAATCTGGGCAAAATAACGGCTCAAAAAGGGTTTCCTCTTTTCTTCTTCCGTCATCTTATCTAAGGTAACCACTTTGAAAAATCTAGGGTCAATATTCCCTATTATCTGTCCCGTGCAGCTTCCCTTTCCTGCCGTTCCCCATCCTTCCATCAAAACCAGCACCGGCAGTTTATTCTCCTTTATCTGCATCTGCTGCTTGGCCAGTCTTTCCCGTGCCGCCTTTAGCCTGGCCTTCAGTTCTTCCTCTGGCGGTCTCTCTTCCATCATCCGGTTTTTTAACATGCCTTCTCTCCTCCTTCGCTTTTCTGGATTTTGTTATTTGCAAAAAGGACTAAGCCCTGCCGATACAGAACTTAATCCTCTTTCGTTTCACCCAGTACAATGTGCCCCTAAGCCGTTGCAGCCCATCGCACTGACCTGATTTATTTTGTTTTCTTAACCGGCAGCACCACTTTATCCAGATGCCAGATATCCTTTACATATTCCTCAATCGTCCTGTCGGAGGAGAATTTTCCGGAGCATGCAATATTCAATATAGCGCTCTTGGCCCATGCTTTCTCATCTCTATAAGCCTTTTCCACCTTCTTCTGGGCTTCCGCATATGCCCCAAAATCCTTCAGGATAAAATACATATCCGCTTTTGAAGTAGAAAGCGTATTTAATAAAGAATTGTAAAGCGGGCGGAATAAATCCGGGTCATTCCTGCTGTAAGTACCGTTAATCAGCTGCATCAGTACCTTCCTTACATTAGCATCATTATTAAAGATATCCATCGGATTATAACCGCCGTAATTTTCATAACGGATAACCTCATCAGAGCTCAGGCCGAAAATAAATGCGTTGTCTTCCCCGACTTCTTCTACGATTTCCACATTCGCTCCGTCCATCGTTCCTAAAGTCAAAGCGCCGTTCAGCATAAACTTCATGTTTCCGGTTCCGGAAGCCTCTTTGCTGGCTGTGGATATCTGCTCCGATACATCAGCCGCCGCAAAAATTATTTCCGCATTGCTTACTCTATAGTCTTCAATGAATACTACTTTAATTTTGCCGTTAATAGCAGGGTCGTTGTTTACTACTTCTCCTACTGCATTAATCAACTTAATTGTCAATTTCGCATTTCTATAACCGGCTGCTGCCTTTGCCCCGAAAATGAATGTCCTCGGATAAAATTCCATATCCGGATGCTCCTTCAGTTCATTATACAGATGCATAATGTGCAGAATGTTCAACAGCTGCCTCTTATACTCATGAAGCCTTTTTACCTGGACGTCAAAAATAGAACGGGGATCTACTTCTATGCCGTTGTGTTCCAGAATATATTTTGCCAGACGGACCTTATTCTTATATTTAATATTCATGAATTCCTGCTGTGCCTTTTCATCATCCGCATAAACCTTCAATTTATTAATTTTCGGCAAGTCAGTAATCCAGTCATCGCCCACATAGGATGTTACCCAGTCAGCCAGAAGCGGATTCCCGTGAAGCAGGAAACGTCTCTGTGTAATACCGTTTGTTTTATTATTGAACTTCTCCGGCATCATTTCATAGAAATCCTTTAATTCCTGATTCTTTAAGATTTCAGTATGCAATTTGGCGACACCGTTTACCGAATAACCCGCTGCAATGGCAAGATGCGCCATTTTTACCTGACCGTCATAGATAATTGCCATCTTGCGCACCTTCTCATGATTGCCAGGATACATCTGTTCAATTCTCATGACAAAACGGCGGTTAATTTCCTCAATAATCTGGTAAATTCTGGGAAGCAGCCTCGAAAAAAGCTCAATGGGCCATTTTTCCAATGCTTCCGCCATAATTGTATGATTGGTATAAGCACAAGTCTTCGTTGTCACTTCCCATGCCTCATCCCAAGTAAGAAAATACTCATCCATTAAAATTCTCATCAATTCCGCTACTGCAACCGTAGGATGGGTATCATTCAGCTGGAAAGTTACTTTTTCATAAAATTTGCGGATATCTTTATGCTTGCGCATATATTTTGCCACCGCTTCCTGTACGGATGCCGAAATAAAGAAATACTGCTGTTTTAAGCGAAGTTCCTTTCCTGCATAATGATTATCATTGGGATAAAGCACTTCTACAATATTGCGGGCAAGGTTTTCCTGCTCCACTGCCTTCTGATAATCGCCCTTGTCAAAGGATTCCAGCTTAAAACATTCCACCGGCTGTGCATCCCATATACGCAGCGTATTCACAATGCCGTTTCCGTAACCTACAATCGGAAGGTCATACGGAATCGCAGTTACGCACTGATATCCCTCCTGCCTGAAATGGCTTCTTCCGTTTTCATCCACATATACGTTTACGTACCCTCCGAACCTTACTTCTTTTGCATACTCCGGCCTTCTTAACTCAAAAGGATTTCCGTTCTCCAGCCAGTTATCGGGTACTTCCACCTGATAGCCGTCCCTGATCTGCTGTTTAAACATGCCGTAACGGTAACGGATGCCGCAGCCATAAGCACAGTATCCCAAAGTAGCCAAAGAATCCAGAAAACATGCCGCAAGCCTTCCAAGACCGCCGTTCCCCAATGCCGGATCCGGCTCTTGGTCCTCTACCACATTCAAATCCACACCCAGCTCATCCAAGGCTTCCTTTACCGGCTCAAATGCCTGCAAATTAATAATATTGTTTCCTAACGCCCGGCCCATCAAAAACTCCATGGATAAATAATAAACCGTCTTCGGATCCTGTTTGTCATATTCCTCCTGGCTTGTCATCCAATGGTCAACAATCGCGTCTTTTATGGAATAAGATACTGCCTGAAATATCTGCTGCGGCGTAGCTTCTTCCATGCTTTTCCTATATAAAGTTTTTACGTTATATACTACGCTGCGTTTAAATAAATCCTTGTCAAAAGCTAAGGTTGCTTTCTTTGCCATATTCTCCTCCTCATTATATGCTTGGTTATAAAAAATTCATTCTACGGATAAATTATACATTATTCGTGGGAAAATGCAAGAAAAAGGGGTTATTTTGTTTCCGGCTTTGTAAAAGCAGCTGTTTATGTGCTGCCTGACAGTCCGCCCGGCGGGAAGCATGTTCCTCCGTCGCCCCGCTCCCGCTCCACAAAAAGCGTAGCGGACACTAGGTTCGTAAGGAACCTCACCAAGTGCCGACGCTTTTTAAGGGGCTCCTTGAGGAACATGCTTCCCGCCGGGCTGCTACTCTGGCACAAAATAACATAAGCTTCATTCCTATTCACTGGTATGCCGATAGCTCCGCGCAGATAGGGAAAATATTTCTACGTACGCCCCGCTCCCGCTTCACAAAAAACGCAGCAGACGCTAGGTTCGAAAGAACCGCAGAATGATACTTCTGTTACTAAACGCCGTCCACTTCATTCCGTCATAGGCAATATTTCCAAATGCCATATTCCAGTGCAATAGCCCAGCCGGAAGTATCTTCCTCAAGGAGCCTTAAAAATATCAGATTCTTCATTATTATTCACTGGCATACCGATAGCCCAGTGGGGACAGGGAAAATATTTCTTAAGGAGCCTCTCAAAAAACGCCAGCACTTGGCGAGGTTTTTCCGAGCCTAGTGTCTGCTGCGTTTTTTGTGAAGCGAAAGCGGGGCGTACGTAGAAATATTTTCTCTGTCCACACGGACTGTATAAACAGCAATTATATTTTCCGCTTACACCCTCCGTATCCCAATCACCGCTTCTTCACCGTTCACATTCCAGTTCTTCACCTTCCATTCATCGGAAGTACCGGCTGCGCCGGAAACCATCTTGTCTGCCAGTACCTTTCCGGCAATCATGGCTTCATTTTTCCGGACGATGGCCGCAATCTTTTCATTTTTATCTATCGTTACTTCTATATGGTCCATGACTTCGTAACCGGCTTCTTTACGCATTGTCTGGATTTTGCTGATGACCTCGTATACAAATCCTTCTTCCACCAGTTCCTCTGTCAGGTTCGTATCCAAGACAACGGTCACTGTATTATCCGCTTCGGATACATATCCTTCCTTTTGAACCATCTCTATTAAAAGGTCGTCCTTGGAAAGTTCTACTGCTGTGCCGTTGATGTCAAATTTCAGCATACCCTGCTCATTCAGTTCATCCATTGCCGCGTTGCCGTCTAACGCAGCCAGTTCCTTCTGAATACCGCCAAGCTGTTTGCCGTATTTCGGTCCTACCGTCCTAAGCTGGGGCTTAAAGGTATAGGTGGTGAAATCTCTCACATCATCGGTAAAGCTTACTGCCTTTACGTTCAGTTCTTCTTTAATAATATCCTGATAGAAGCCGCCGAGCGACATAGGAGCCTTTACAAACATAGTGCCGATAGGCTGGCGGTTCTTGATATTTGCCGCATTTCTGCACGCGCGGCCCATCACCACTACCTTAAGCACCTCTTCCATATCCTCTTCCAGCTTTTTGTCAATAAATTTCTCCTCCGCAACAGGGAAATCGCACAAGTGAATGCTTTCCGGAGCCTCTTTGTCAATAGAGCATACCAGGTTCCGGTAAATGTCCTCTGTCATAAAAGGAATCATGGGCGCTGCACATTTGCTGACTGTGACCAGGGCTGTATACAATGTCATATAAGCATTGATTTTATCCTGTTCCATTCCCTTTGCCCAGAAACGCTCCCTGCTCCTTCTCACATACCAGTTGCTCAT
>DNJW01000063.1:8342-17389 GCA_003488965.1 Lachnospiraceae bacterium
CTGCTCCTTCTCACATACCAGTTGCTCATTTCGTCCACAAAGCCGTCCAAAGCCCTTGCCGCCTCAGGAATTCTATAGTTTGCCAAATCCTCATCCACTTCCTGAATCAGAGTATTCAGCTTGGACAGGAGCCACTTGTCCATAACCGGCAGCTTATCGTATTCCAGCTTATATTTTGTGGCATCAAAATTATCTATATTGGCATAAAGCACAAAGAATGCATAAGTATTCCACAAAGTGCCCATAAACTTCCGCTGCCCTTCCTGTACTGCCTTTCCATGGAAACGGTTCGGCAGCCAAGGGGCGGAATTAATATAGAAATACCAGCGAATCGCATCTGCCCCATACGTAGCCAGCGCTTCAAAAGGATCCACTGCATTTCCTTTTGATTTACTCATCTTCTGCCCATTCTCATCCTGAATATGGCCTAACACAATAACATTTTCAAAGCATGATTTATTGAACAGCAGCGTGGACTCTGCCAGCAAAGAATAAAACCATCCTCTTGTCTGATCCACCGCCTCCGATATGAACTGGGCAGGAAACTGTTTATGAAACAAGTCCTGATTTTCAAACGGATAATGATGCTGGGCAAAAGGCATTGCCCCGGAATCAAACCAGCAGTCAATCACCTCAGGCACACGCTTCATCGTTCCGCCGCATTTCGGGCATTTTATTGTAATCTCATCGATATAAGGCCTATGCAGCTCTACCGTGCGGGCTGATTCATTGCCGCTCATTTTTTCCAGTTCTTCCCTGCTGCCGATGGAATGCATCTCTCCGCACTCCGGGCATTCCCACACATTCAGCGGTGTCCCCCAATAGCGGTTCCTGGAAATACCCCAATCCTGAATATTCTCCAGCCAGTCGCCAAAACGTCCCTTGCCGATGGATTCTGGAATCCAGTTGATGGTATTATTATTGCGTATCAGATCCTCTTTGACCGCTGTCATTTTGATAAACCAGGACTCACGGGCATAATAAATCAAAGGAGTATCGCAGCGCCAGCAGTGGGGATAACTATGTTCAAACTTAGGCGCATCAAACAAAAGCCCCTTCTTCTCCAAATCTGTCAATATCATAGGGTCTGCCTTTTTACAGAAAATACCTTCGTAAGGGGTTTCCCCTGTCATCTCGCCCTTCGCATTTACCAGCTGGACAAAAGGCAGGTCATAATGGCGTCCCACATTGGCATCATCCTCACCGAAAGCCGGAGCAATATGGACAACTCCTGTACCGTCCGTTAACGTAACGTATTTATCACATGTAATATAAAAGGCCTTCTTGTGCTGCCTTTCACAAGTCTCCACCGCATAATCAAACAACGGTTCATACTCCTTATACTCCAGTTCCTTTCCTGTATATCTTTCCAATACTTCATAAGCAGGAGTACCCTTTTCTTCATCTTTCAGCTTTCCCAGCACTGTATCCAGCAATGCTTCTGCCATATAATAGTTATATCCGTCCCCTGCCTTTACTTTGGCATAAGTTTCATCCGGATTGACACAAAGCGCCACATTGGAGGGCAGTGTCCAAGGCGTCGTCGTCCATGCCAGAATATAGGCATCCTCTCCTTTTGCCTTAAAACGGGCAACCGCTGAACGCTCCTTTACATCCTTGTATCCTTGGGCTACTTCATGGGAGGAAAGCGGAGTTCCGCAGCGGGGGCAGTAAGGAACAATTTTAAACCCTTTGTATAACAGCCCTTTATCCCAAATCTGCTTTAAAGCCCACCATTCCGATTCAATGTAATCGTCATGATAAGTTACATAGGGATTGTCCATATCCGCCCAAAAACCTACTGTTCCTGAAAAGTCTTCCCACATGCCCTTATATCTCCACACGCTCTCTTTGCATTTGGAAATAAACGGATCCAATCCATACTCCTCTATCTGCTCCTTGCCGTCCAGCCCTAATTCCCTCTCCACTTCCAATTCTACCGGAAGACCATGGGTGTCCCAGCCTGCCTTTCTCGGCACCATATACCCTTTCATCGTACGGTATCTGGGAATCATATCCTTAATAACACGTGTCAGCACATGGCCGATATGGGGCTTTCCGTTGGCAGTAGGAGGCCCGTCATAAAACGTATAGGTGGGTCCGTCTTTCCGGTTCTCCATACTCTTTGCAAAAATATCTTCGTCTTTCCAGAATTTCTCCGTCTGCTTCTCCCTTTCCACAAAATTAAGATTGGTCAATACCTTCTGATACATATTGTTCATCCTTTCTGTATTCATTGCTAAAAGCATCAAAAGCCCCATCCTGTAAAAGGACGGGGCTTAAATCCGTGTTACCACCAATTACATCATACGCCTGCCGATTTATAGTATGCATTGAAATACACCTATATCATCTTTGTAAACCGCATACACCTTTCAAGCAAGTTATATGTTTTCCTTTAACGGCGGAATACCGTCGGCACCTACTGCTTTGCCCGGCACTTTCTGGCATACAGCGAAACGCTGCCGCCCGGCTCCCGGCAAATGTTCAGTCCGCGACTCAGAAGTGATATTCAGCATTCCCTACTTCCGCCGGTCTTCCACCATCCCCGGCTCGCTTCCGGTTTCAACAAATGCCTACTGTCTCCGTCACAGTCTTTACTTTTTCTTATATTCCGATATTATAATGCCACTCAATATATAATGTCAAGGACGATATTGCAGAACGTCAGTCCTCCTTAGCCTCTTTATATACAAACATATAATTCGCTGTAGACTGGATGGGAATCTCTACATTTCCATTCTCTCCCGCCTTGGTATTTCCTATGCAGGCATTTTCCCCGACCAATACATTCCCTTCCTCGTCAATTGCCACTGTCTCCGCATATACCGATACTTTTGTCCCCTTACTGCACTGGGGCAGATTTACCTGCAAACTGGCTACCGCACCGATATCCTCATGGGACGCGAACTGCACCGTAGTCGCTACGCTTTTCTTTCCCCTTTTTTCACTGGCCACAGATACCTGCAGATTGCTGATTCCGTTAAATCCGCCCATATCCGATGCCCCGTTCAGCACAACCGATACGCCTGAACCCAGACTGCACTGTAAAATCTTTGCATATCCGCCTTCTCCCGCCGTAATACTTTCCTTAATCTCCGCAGGAATATTTTCTACATTCTGCAGCTGCAGCAAGAGAACCCCGCTTCCGGCATCCCCATTCGTCAGCATCTCAGGTGTAAGACCCTTCAGGGCATCCGATATCTGCTGCCAATCCGTCAATATTCCCCCTGCAAAGTTGATGGTCTGAAACTGGTCGGCGCTCACCGCCGCCTGCTGCTTTTCTGCGGTTTCCCCATCATCTGCTATTGCTTCCCCGTCCGCTATGGTTTCCGCCCCTTCCGATGCCGGCTCATTTTGAACCTCCTCTTTCTGTTGCGGTTCTTCTGCGTCCGTATTATTTTCGCCAATTTCCGTTTCCGGCGTTTTCTCCCCTTCTAAGACCGTACCTTCCTGCTCCGGCATCACCGGCAGTTCAGCCGCCGACACCGGCAGTACCTCCCCCATAGCGCTCACCAGAATCAAAATACCTGTCACCATCGTTTTTTTTCTTATTTTCTGCAGCATTTTCATTCCATCACCTCAGCTTTCCGTACAATCCATACTTATTATTAATTATACAACATTGCAGCCAAGTTGAACACATTTATTTTAAATATTTTCCTGTTTTTTCCTATCTTTTCAGCTCCCACAGCTGGCTTTTATTTCCCTCCTGATAATCGCTGATGTAAATTGTCTTCCTGCCTTCATCATATGTCATAACCTTATTCATGTCATCCCACCAACGGATGCAATATGCGCCGTTTTCCCGCTGGATACGCCATCTGCCGCATGTTTTGGATATCCCTTCTTCCTGGCCGGCATCCAGCATGCATATTTCCCCGTCCACTACTGCAATGCTCTTTTCTTTCTCCATATCTTCAAACTCATACTGCCATGCATCGCTCATATCAATACTTAAATACCATTTATTCTCCCCGCCGACTTCAGCCGGCCCGCCTGCGCTTTCCGGCTGTAAATAATAATAACCGTCGTCAATGAATAGATGTTCCCCCAAAAACATATTCCAGTTTCCATTGTCCTTATTGATTGCCAGCATACTGCTGCAGGCCACAAAAGCACAAAAAGCCACTGCTTTCAGCCAGACCATCCCATTCCGGTCCTCACCATCTTCTTTTGCCCCGTCAAATACCTTGTCACAGCATCGCCCCAATCCAATCACTGCATATGGTATTAACAGCACAAAATAAATGAATGCATAAGACGACTTTGCCTCCCAAAATAAATGAAAAAGAAAACCCCCGAAAAAGATAATCATCCCCGCCAGTCTTGCCACCTCATAATCCTTCCGGGAATAAACAAGATACAATACCGCACCCAAATACACAATATTCTGATATATTTTCAGCCATAACCCAAGCAGCCTATGCATTCTCCCGGTATATGAAAAAACATCGTTATAGAAACGGCTATGATGCGTTAATACCGTCCGGAAATCAATCCGGTTTTCAAAAAAAGCTCCAAACGACGGCTCGCACCATATACTTGTTATCTTTTTACGGAAAAAATCTACAGTTTCTTGCGGATAATCCAATTTATATTGTATTTCCTCTTTTAAATCCTCCATACATACATCCTGGGTCTTCTCATAATCGTAGTTATTTTCTTCATATACGCCTGCATATTCATTAAACCATCCGTACTTGCCGTCATGCTGTATGCCCATTACTATCCAGACCATTTTAGGCATCCCTTTGATACCATCGCTTGCTCCGTCCGTAATGATGCTCAGGCTTTTGCTTACCATACCTTGTGCCAGCACCAGACCGATTAAAAGACCGGCCATACCGATACCGCTCCTTTTCCTGCCCTCTTTATGAAAAAGCATATCGGCAGCATAGAGCAGCAGAATACCGGCTACGAATATGATATAGTTTGATTTCAGCATATTGGCAAGCAGCACCATCACAACCGACAATACCAGATTTTTTCTGTCCCTGTCCCTAAAATACATCTGCTGGTACAGCACTGCACACACCGTCAGCATCAGCCCGATAAGCATACCATATACATAATTCACGTACATAGTAACCGGAAAAAACAGAAAAATACCCAGCAAAACCTCATCCGCTCTGCCATCCTGCGTATATTTCTTCCAATACCGGTAAATAAAATAATAAGAATAGCCGACTGCCAACGCATTAATTACCTGAAACACCAAAAAATTTTCTGTCCCAAAAAGTTTAAAAAGAAAATAGCAGAACAGAACCTGACCGTTTTGATGGGGGTACATCCCCATATAATTGCCCTGCATAAAAGAATTGTAATTTCCCTGCAGTATTTCCGAAGCCGCCTTTATTACCCTTCCCTGATCCGACCTGGGAATATTCTGGGAACCCAGAATAAACACAATATTTATCACCGACATAGCAATTATCAGCCGCTTCATTGTTTTGTCCGATAATTTTATTTTCCTATGCCACAACGCAAAGACAAGGATAAAAACCACTGTGCCTGTCAGCACAATAAATTTATTTGATACGACAAAATAAAGGGTTTCCCTTCCATCCAGTTTTATTTCCGTGAAAAAGCCCTGTACCAGCAAAAAGCATAGAACCACAAATATCATTCCTGCAACCAGCCGGTATATTATTTTTCTGAAAGTTTCCATTTCACATCCTCCTGCGCGGAAAACACCGGTTTCCCGGACACTATACTCCGCAACTTACTGCAAACTTATACCAATCATAGCACATCCCTTCAAACAATGTCCATATTTCCCATTAAAATCCCGGACAAGAAAGAAAACATGTAACAGTGAAGCCGAAAGGATGAACTGTTACAAAAACATCCTTCACAAATCAAAAATGAATTGATTTCTGCCTCATTTTCCCTTATTATATTCATTAAATGAACAGCCGCCGGAACATATTATGAGAAATCGGCTTATGAATTATAATGATTTCCAGAAAAATATAACGCGGCAGAATTGAAGGCAAGAGTGAAAGATTGCTCAAATTTTCACTCCCAAGTTTGTGTCTGCGCTGCGTCCACAAACTTGAAATGCACAATAAAGCAGCGCAGAAATGAGGAAAAATATGGACAGACAAAATCTGACCTTACTTACTGACCTTTATGAGCTTACAATGATGCAAGGCTACTTCCAGCATAAGGACCAGAACGAAACTGTTATCTTCGATGCGTTTTACCGCACCAATCCCGGAGAGGGCGGCTATGCTATAGCTGCCGGACTTGAACAGGTAATCAAATATATCAAGGAACTGCATTTTTCCGATGAAGATATTGATTATTTGTCGGGACTCGGAATTTTCGGGCAGGATTTCCTCAATTATTTGAGAGATTTTAAATTCACCGGGGATATTTATGCCATTCCCGAAGGAAGCGTTATCTTCCCCAGAGAGCCGCTGATAAAAGTCATTGCCCCTATTATGCAGGCCCAGCTTATCGAAACAGCTATTTTGAATATTATTAACCACCAGAGCCTGATTGCCACAAAAGCTGCAAGGGTATGTTATGCCGCAAGAGGCGATGGAATTATGGAATTTGGACTGCGGCGTGCCCAAGGACCGGATGCCGGTACTTATGGAGCCAGGGCTGCCGTTATCGGCGGATGCATCGGTACCTCTAATGTACTGTGCGGCCAGCTTTTTGATGTTCCCGTAAAAGGGACCCATGCCCATAGCTGGATTATGAGTTTTCCCGATGAATATACCGCATTTAAAACCTATGCCGATATGTATCCCTCCGCATGTATCCTGCTGGTGGATACTTACGATACATTAAAATCCGGCGTACCTAATGCCATAAGGGTATTTACCGAAATGCGCCAGGCCGGCATCCCGCTTACCTATTACGGCATCCGGCTGGATAGCGGCGACTTGGCTTATTTATCCAAAAAAGCCCGCAAGATGCTGGACGCAGCCGGCTTCCCGGATGCCGTTATTTCCGCTTCCAATGATTTGGATGAATTTCTGATTGACAGCCTGAAGGTACAAGGAGCCGCCATTACCTCATGGGGCGTAGGTACACATCTGATCACCTCCAAAGACTGCCCGTCCTTCGGCGGTGTATACAAACTGGCAGCTATCCAGGATAAAAACGGCGAGTTTATCCCAAAAATAAAATTATCCGAAAACAGCGAAAAAGTAACGAATCCCGGAAATAAAACAATTTACCGGATTTACGAAAAAGAATCAGGCAAGATTAAAGCCGACCTCATCTGTCTGGTAGAGGAAAAATTTGACGAAAACGAACCTTTGCTTCTTTTCGATCCCTTAGAACCGTGGAAAAAGACAAAGCTTCCCGGAGGCAGCTATACCATGAAAGAAATCATGATACCTATATTCCAAAACGGCAAATGCTGCTACGAATCTCCGAAAGTCATGGATATCCGTGAATATTGCAAGAAAGAACTGGATACCCTTTGGGATGAAACAAGACGGCTTGTCAACCCCCATAAAGTATACGTTGATTTATCCAAAAAATTATATGATATTAAAATAGAACTGCTGGACCGCATGGGACAAGTATAATCCGGCATAAATTTCAAACAACTAATATCGGTTAGCTTTTATGAAATGAGGTGTTTATTATGCTTAGAATAATCACGGATTCCGCCTCAGATTTACCAAAGGAGTATATCACTGCCCATCAGCTTCATGTGATTCCTACTCCTGTTGTAATTGATGAAACGGACTATTTTGACGGAAAAACCATCCAGACCAAAGACTTTTATAATATTTTAGACGATACGAAACGTGATATCCGTACTTATCATATTAATCCCGCAATGTTTGAAGAAGCCTTTCTTCCTTATGCGCAAGCGGGAGATTCTGTCATTTACATTTGTTTTTCCACCGGCATAGCCGGTACCTTCAATGCAGCCAATATCGCAAAGGCGAATGTATTGGAGCAATATCCGGATTTTGACTTAACTATTATTGATTCCAAGTCCGCCTCCATCGGTTTCGGTCTCCTAGTCTCCAAGCTTGTAACCATGCTTGAAAACGGAGCCCCCAAGGAAACAATAATAGAAGCCGCGGATTATTTTATCTCGCACATACATCATGTATTCACTGTACACACCTTAGCCTACTTAATAAAAGGGGGACGCCTTTCCAAATTTAAAGGTACCATCGCCGAAACATTGGATATGAAACCTATTCTCATTGTAGACAAAGACGGCAGTCTGCAAGTATTAAAAACCGTCCGCGGACGTAAAAAATCATTAAAGGCTCTGATAGACTACGCAAAATCCAACGGCTATGAACTTTCTTCCCAGACGGTAGCATTCTGCCACGGGGAAGACGAAAATGCGTTGCAGTTTCTTCTGGCACTTGCCGATGAAGAACTAAAGCCCAAAGATAAACTGATTTCTACCGTAGGATGTGCTATCGGCGCCCATACCGGCAGAGGTATCGTTGGGGTTTGTTTTCTAGATGCTTCTGAAGAAAAATATAAAGAATTTCTTTCCTGAAACAAGGTTTTAATATCCGGACTCTACACAGCAGAAAATACCGTAAAATCATGAAAACAACCCATGACTTTACGGTATTTTTGTCTTTTATAATATGCGCTCTGTCAATTTCTTTCCCTATCGGCCTCCTGCCTTACTGTTCCATCTGCCTGCCCAGAAAACCTGCTGCCGACAGTGCCAGCTTCTGCTCTACTTCTCCCATTTTTGACTTTTCGTCGCTTTCCGCCAAAACAACCGCACCAATTACGTCTCCCTCGCATATAATCGGGCTGACAGCTTCATGTACAAAATCCTCTCCCCCATCCGCTGAAATCGTAATAAAACTACGGTCGCCTTTAGAAGCAATCACAGTCTCCCTATTGTTGATTTTATCTTCCAAATCTCTGCTCAGCCCTTTTCCCAAAAGGTTCTTTCCGCCTCCCGATACCGCAATAAACTGGTCCCTGTCCGCTATCAGCGCTGTATGCCCGGACACCTGGGCAAGACTTTCCGCATATTGTTTGGCAAATGTACTCATTTCCCCAATGGGAGAATATTTTTTCAAAATAAT
>DNJW01000063.1:17641-17794 GCA_003488965.1 Lachnospiraceae bacterium
GGGAGAATATTTTTTCAAAATAATCTCGCCTTCTCTGTCTGTAAATATTTCCAGCGGGTCACTTTCCCTAATCCGCAACGTCCTTCTAATTTCTTTCGGTATCACAATACGCCCTAAATCGTCAATTCTTCTAACAATACCTGTTGCTTTCAT
>DNJW01000180.1 GCA_003488965.1 Lachnospiraceae bacterium
ATGATAGGGGTATCACAGACAAATCGGGATTTATGGGGGTAAACTAAAATGATTCATCTTGAAAAGATAAATAGCGAAAATGTTTGGGATATTCTAAGGTTAAAAGTCGCGGATAGCCAGAAAAATTTTGTTGCTGGTAATGATATGAGCATCATTGAAGCGTATACCACTATTACCGCTAATGGATATGCGTTTCCATTTGGAATCTATGATAATAATAACCCGGTTGGCTTTGTGATGCTTGGTTACGATAAAGATGATTACTGGAAAGACGCACCCGCTATAGCAGATAGGAACTACAACCTGTGGAGATTGATGATAGATGAGAATTATCAGAACAAGGGTTATGGGAAACAGGCTATAGAACTTGCATTAAGATTTATCAGGACATTTCCGTGCGGTAAAGCCGATTATTGTTGGCTGTCGTATGAGCCGGATAATATAATTGCCAAATCACTATATGCTTCTTTCGGTTTTATAGAAACCGGAGAAAAAGATGGTGAAGAATTGATTGCAACATTAAAACTGTAAGAGAAATTCCAGTTTATAGAATTGAACAAATCGGAATTTTGGAGGTTTTCATTTTGAAAAAAATCGGAATTACAGTTATAAAGTCCATAGTTTTTTTTCTGGGATGGGCAATATTGGTTTCTATATTGCCGTTATCATCTTCAAAGGAACAGGCTATATGGAGGTTATGGGCAGAAATTACACCTCTATTGGCAATAGCAGTTTTTACTCTCGTCTTTTGGCTTGCTGAAAAGAAAAACGTAAAGTTACATTTATTCGATAATCCAGTAAAGGGAATAGTATTGGGAGTAATTACAGGGATTGTATGGTTAGCTATTCCTGTTTTGGTAATGTATGTAGCAAAAATTATCCATTTTGACGGAACTAACTTAATTAACCTATTTCCTGTTTGGTTGCTGGCAGTATTTCTAAATACAATTATGCAGGAACTTCTTGTACGTGGTTACTTGTACCAAATGCTTAAACAAAAGCACAATATAATTGTGGCTACGATTGTGACAACAATACTTTTTACAGCATTGCACGGAGGGGCATTTGAAGCGGGTGTTATTCCTGTTTTGAATGTACTTACTATGAGCTTGCTTATGACAGTAGTTCTTGAATATAGTGGTTCTATTATAGCGCCAATTATTATGCACTTTTTATGGAATGGAATTGGTGCATTAGTTTTAGGTGGTGTGTCACTTGCTGATGACTATCCAAATCTGCTTGTTACGACTTTTACTGGAAACGATATTTTGTCCGGCGGAATTTGTAAAATTGAAGGAAGCATTATTGTTCTAATTGTCAATGTGGTTTTGATTGTACTTTTTATATTTATACAAAAGAAGAAAATGTAAGCATACACACGGCGGTAAAAGAAAAAAATGCGGCTTGTGACATTTCTGTGAGAATTGGCTGTTATGATAGGGGTATCACAGACAAATTGGGATTTTATGGGCAAGAAATAAAAATCTGGCTTTATATCAGTAATAAGGGACAGAAGGGACAGCGGGCATTTTATGTGACTTTTCTTGAAAAGCTGAAACAACTTTCGTGATGGATGTAAGGAGACAGCATGAGAAAACGAATAGTATTTATTATGGCAACATTATGTGCTTTGTTGATAATAGGGTGTGGAGCTTCAAACAGTGAAGAAGATCCTGCGGGAACTGACAATCAAATAAAAGTGACGTATGTGGAAAATGCTGAACAGATAGATGCAGAGGAAAAAGGAGCATCCGAAAATATTGATAAAGGAGAAGATTTAAAAGATCAAACTGTAAAAGCACTGACAATGGAGGTTCTTTTAGAGTTGTATGAAAACGATGGATTGGCGTTGAAAGTGGAAGAGGAAGGTCTGGAGGGGTTTCTTGCATACGAAAATATGAAACCTGTATCTGCGAGGGAAGATTCTTTAACAGGACTTTACATCTGTGATCTTGTTTATCCGTATATGTCTGAGAACGGGATTACCAGTGACAGAAATTACGAACTGCAACTTTCTTACTGGCATCCGGAGACGGCTGAAGAATATGGACATACCGAGAATGAGATTGATAATATTCGGCTGATGGAAAAAGAATCTCAGGATACAGCACTGCTTTATGAGGTGGATGAGCAGTTTACTCCCATAAAGGATTTGCAGGGATTTTTACAGCGGGATTACGGAATGGATCAATATCTAATCTGTGACCTGCCGGATGGTTTTACATTGGGGGTGTTTCAGCCAGATATTGCATTTTATGACGGTTGGCTGCTGGAAGGAGAAGTGGAAGAACTGCCACATGATGAAGGAATTTCGGAGGCATGGTATTGTCCCGGCGGCATTGGCAGGGGAGAGAATGCATCCCAGATTTTGCAGTTTGATAGCGGGACATTTACAGATGCCGTTTTGATGATGAACCACACGGAACAACTCGGTGAAACGGAAATACTGGAAGGCTGTGAAGTTCAGGCAGTCTTGGCGGAGTATGCTTTTGATCTGTTCACCGCCGCTGGTTGGGAGGATTATTTGTCACAGCATCCGGGAGCGGAGGAGGTATTGAATTCTTATTACTGGTATGTTTTTATGGGAAAAGAAGATAGCGATATTTTTTATGTGCTGTTTTTGAATCAGGAGTATTTTACCAAAGATGATGTTATCCATATGGCGCAGTCAGTTCAGTTTACAGAGAGGGCATTTTGATATTTTATAGTGGTATCTGAAAT
>DNJW01000179.1:0-2964 GCA_003488965.1 Lachnospiraceae bacterium
AATATTCCGAAAAGGTCAAGTTATTTTTATTATCTTCCGAAGAAAAAACAGGAAATCTTTTCTGCGTTCAGAGGATGGAGGATATTCCGTTCATAAATAACTGACCGGATAATTTGATCAGGGAATCCAGAGGGAGCTTTTTGTCATCGGCAATCCACTGGCGGTAGAGGTTACAGCTTGATGTGCCTAAAAAGGTATTGATGATATTCTGTTCTTCCGGTGTGAATTTTGCATATGGATTGTGTCTGCTGCGGTTATGGCGAAGCATGGCCAAAAAGAATTTATCAGCAAATTCACGGTAGCTTGCGGAGCACACAATTTTCTCCATGTAAGGCTCCTGGGCTGCCATAAAAGTGAAAAAAACGCGGTTTACTTCTGTGAATGGAGCATCCGCAGGAATCTGATCTATCGCTTCGTAGTAATTCTTAGCCAGTTCAGCCAACATATCTTCATACAATGCTTCGATACAGGTGTAGTGGAGATAAAAGGTTTTCCTGTGTATCATGGCGCGGTCAGTCAGTTCTTTGATTGTGATTTCAGAGGCATCCATTTCGCAGACCATATCTTTGAAGGCTTTCTTGATTGCATTCCTGGTCTTCAGGATGCGGAGATCGGTTTTTCTTTCCATCGGCATAGTAAAAACTCCCTAAAATATCCAATTTTTAAAAAGTGTGGCGTATTCGTCACAAAGATGAATGTGGAAATAGTATTTTTTCTTTCCTTACAGTATACTATCCAAAGAGCGATAAATCAACACGTGGATATTTATATAGGAGGCAGATATGGCAGAAGAAAAAATTGTTCAGACCGCAGGAAGAGATGCACTTGGGGATTTTGCCCCGGCATTTGCGCATTACAATGACGACATCCTTTTTGGGGAGAACTGGAACGATTCAAGTATTGATGTGAAGACAAGGTGCATTATTACAGTCGTTGCTATTATGGCGCAGGGGCTTGTGACGGATGCGTTAAAGCACCATCTTATGAATGCGAAGGCTCACGGCGTAACGAAGGAAGAAATGGCCGGGATTATCACGCACACGGGTTTCTATAGCGGCTGGCCTAAGGCGTGGGCTGTTTTTAACATGGCGAAAGAGGTATATGCGGACGAGGAATGAAAGCCATGAGGAATATCATTATCACAGATGGAAAGGTAAATTTAAGGGCAACGCTAAACGATACATTAGCTGCAAAGGATTTTGAGAAGAGGCTGCCTTTTAGCTGCAGCGGGCATGATTCCGGGATCGATTATTGCTGCAGTGCGGCAAGCGGGTTATATAATCCACTGGAGACACAGACAGGATGGCAGAATGGAGATATCAGTCTTGGCGGCGGATGGTTTGCCCTGCTGTATGGCGGAGAAGAGGAATCCGGGGAATACAAAAATATGATGATCATCGGGAAGATTAAAAAGGATGATTTGGAGCTGATAAAGGAAATGCCGGAGCGAGTGACGCTGACGGTATCAGCAGAAGGAGGCATGGTAAAATGAAGTATTCAGATAAGGCAGAATTTGACAAGGCGAACAGCTTCGGATTAGGGAATCCAAATGATGCGTTTGCTCAGTATTTTGATGGAAACAGTTATCTCAATCCGTTAGTTGAGATGGGAAAGGCGCCGATGTTTCTTGCGAACGTGACCTTTGAGCCAGGAACAAGAAACCATTGGCATGTGCATCATGCTGATAAGGGCGGCGGACAGCTCCTGATTTGTACAGCCGGTGAAGGCTGGTATCAGGAAGAAGGAAAGCCTGCTCAGGAACTGAAGGAAGGAACAGTCATCGTGATTTTGCAGGGTGTGAAGCATTGGCACGGAGCCAAGGCTGACAGTTGGTTCTCCCATATATCTGTAGAGGTTCCGGGAGAGAACGGCAGCACGGAATGGCTGGAACCGGTATCGGATGAAGAATACAACGCTCTGGGATAAAAAAGTTGAAAATTTTTTGTCCCCTATTGAAAAGGTCTGTGGACATCTTTACGAAAGAGTCCGCAGGCTTTTTTGCTTCTATCTGTTTACAGGATGTTTTTGGGCAAAACTCTGATTTTTGTGGATGGATTCGGTAAATCATGGTATGATAGGAAAATAAAGCAGAAGTTTTGAAGGAGGTTTTACAGATATGTTTTGGGATAAAGTAGCAAAGTTGTATGATTTCAGTGAAACACTTTACAATGGAAAGGTTAATTTGAAGTTATGCAAAGAAGTAGAGGATATGATTGATACAGGGGATGATGTATTGGAGTGTGCCTGTGGAACAGGGATGCTTAGCAGACATATTGGACAAAAATGCAATCGTCTTATCCTGGGAAAGCTATATTCAATATATTCATCCAAATGCAAGAAATTTAATTGAGACAGATAGTCAATGTTATGATTATGAAAAAGAAATTGTACCAATATTGAATGCAATACCAGATAATTATGACAGAATGGAGATTTTACATAATTCTTTTTGTATGGCAACAGCAAATTTAATAAGAGAGATTAGGAAAAAGTTCCATGTAGAGTTAGATGTAACGATTATATTATATGTGGGTTTATGCAATGGTGCAGGTTGGGTAACGAAACTTGGTGATAAAAAAGTGATTATGCTTGGCATGGAAAAAATACTTGAGTTAAATTGGATTGATGAGATAAGTATGATTGGATTGATTTATCATGAGTTGGGACATATTTGGCATTATGCAGGACGTCACACGGAAACCGTTATAAAATCGCCTTTTTCAAAGTCAGTGTGGCAGATTTATGCAGAAGGAATAGCAATGTATTTTGAACAGGTTTTGCTGGGACGAAAGTTTTACCATCAGGATAAAAATGGCTGGCTTTATTGGTGTGAAGAACATAAGAATGTATTAATAGTTAACTATATAAGGAAAGTTGAAATTGGTGAGAGTATTCAAGATTACTTTGGCGATTGGTGTAATATTGATGGATATTCGGATACTGGATATTATTTAGGAGCAGAAT
>DNJW01000179.1:3231-8658 GCA_003488965.1 Lachnospiraceae bacterium
GGATATTATTTAGGAGCAGAATTCGCATGGGCGTTGTCAGAAAAGTATAACAATTTGGAAATTTTAAATCTGCAATTAAATGAAGTCTGGCAGGAGTTGAAAGAATTTGCATTGGCATGAGTTGAAATAGATACGGACAGGGAGAGAAAAAATGGAAAAGAAAAAAAAGAAGACATCATGGCAGCAGTGGATTGGAGTAATATTTTTTATGCTGATTGGTGCAGTTTGTGGAGTTTTGATGACGTTTTATATAGATTCTGCTATGGCAGCGGATAAAGCGCCATTGGAGAAAATCTGCACAATGTTTCTGTTACTTTTTGTTATGTATTTTGGTATTTTAGTGCAGATGGTAATACATGAAGCAGGGCATCTTGTCTTTGGGCTGGCAACCGGCTATCGTTTCGGTTCTTTCCGGATTATGAATTTTATGTGGCTAAAGGAAAATAACAGGATTACATTGAAACATTTTTCACTGGCAGGGACAGGCGGACAATGTCTGATGGTACCGCCGGATATGGCAGATGGGAAGATTCCTGTTGTTTTATATAATCTTGGTGGTTCCATAATGAATATTGCGGCATCGGTTCTGTTTTTATGTTCTTATTTTATTATTGCCAGGATGAACTTTTTGTCTGTTACATTATTAATGTTTTCAGTGATTGGATTTATACTTGGAGTTATGAATGGGGTGCCTATGCGGCTCGGGGGTATCGATAATGACGGTTATAATGCATATTCTTTGACAAGGGATGATAAGGCGCTTCGTTCTTTTTGGATACAGATGAAAGTACAGGAACAAAATGCAAAGGGAATTCGTTTAAAGGATATGCCAGAGGAGTGGTTTTGCATGCCTTCCGTAGAGGAAATGGGTAATAGCATGATTGCTGCCATTGCTGTTTTTTACTGTAACCGTTTGATGGATATGCAGGATTTTGAAGAGGCAAATAAAAGGATGCAGCAGCTTCTTGAGATGGAAAGTGGAATCGCCGGAATTTATCGGAATCTGCTGATTTGTGACCGCATGTATTGTGAATTGCTTGATGGCAATAAGGATGCAGCAGAGAAACTTTTTACAAAAGAGCAGCAAAAGTTTATGAAGTCGATGAAAAAGTTTCCGTCGGTATTGAGAACGGAATATGTATATGCATTATTGTATCAGTCAGATGTTGCCAGGGCGGAAAAAATAAAGACAATGTTTGAAAAATATGCTGTAACATATCCATATTCATGTGATATAAATGCTGAGCGTGAGCTTATGTGTATTGCAGAAGGGAAAGCGGCCAGCAGGGCTTGAAGATTCGGAGGTGTGGTATTTTTGATGGAATTAAGGAAGCATTTTGATTCTCTGGAGAATGCGATTGTTTCGCTTTTTGGAAATAATGTCAGGATTGTGCGGATGGAACGGATTTTTGGCGGTGATATTAATGAAGCATATGGACTGACGTTGACAGATGGTACCTGTCTTTTTATGAAATCGAATGCAGGGGCAGAGGAATCCTTTTTTACTGCGGAGGCAGAGGGATTGCAGGCAATTGCATCTACCGGAGCGATTCAAACGCCGCATATTCTTTGCAGCGGGACAGACAGAGGCCGGATAGGCGGAGCTTTTTTGCTATTGGAATTTATCAAAAAGGGAGAACGTATTTCTGATTACTGGGAAATTTTTGCACAGCAGTTGGCTGCTATGCATCAGGCAGAAGCAGCGGGGCTTGTAGAAGAGGGGACGTATGGCTTTGTCCGTGATAATTATATTGGTATGCGGAAGCAGAATAATAAGGCAAATAATAGCTGGATAAGTTTTTTTCGTGAATGTCGTCTTAAGCCGCAGCTTAGGGATGCCGCTGGTTATTTTGACAGGACAGATTTAAAAAAGGCAGATAAGGTGTTGGAGAGATTAGAGGATATTCTTGTGGAACCACAACATCCATCCCTGCTTCATGGGGATTTGTGGTCAGGAAACGTTATTACAGGAAGTGACGGGAAAGCCTGGCTGATTGACCCGGCCGTTTATGTGGGACATGCGGAAGCGGATATTGCTATGACTGAGCTTTTTGGAGGCTTTCCACCTGTTTTTTATGATGCTTATAAGGAGGCTGCAGGAATAGAGGCAGGATATGCAAAAAGGCGTGATTTATATAACCTGTATCATCTTTTGAATCATTTGAATATGTTTGGACGTTCCTATCTTCCATCAGTGAAGCGTATCTTGGATTATTATTCATTAAAATGATAATCAAAGTCGTTTAAAACTATATACGAATAAACTGTTTAGAAAAAAATGAAAAAACAGACATCAAAATGTGATATTTTTGGTGTCTGTTTTGTTATTATAGTGAAAGGCCTTTCAGGATATCGTGTACATAGGAGGTGAGATAGTGGTAGCGGAAGAGGAATACGTAAGCTATGTCAGGCAGTTTTCTGATACAGTGTTACGCATTGCCGTTAACTATTGCAAGGAGCTGCCAGATGCGGAGGATATGGTTCAGGAAGTATTTTTGAAGTTATATGAGACAGGAACAGAGTTTACGGATGCAGAGCATGTGAAACGATGGCTAATCCGGGTGACAATTAATACCTGTAAAAATCATTTAGCTTCCTCCTGGCGGCGCAGGACGCAGCTTATGGAATTTCAGACCATGGAATCTGTGTTGGAACAGTCGGGTGGATTATATGCGGCAGACATGTCAGAGCCTGACGAGGGAAGCGCCCTTTTTGAGGCGGTGGTTTCGCTTCCGGAAAAATACCGTAGTGTTGTGCATTTGTACTATTATGAAGATTATTCTATAAAAGAGATTGCACAGATTTTACAAAAAAAGGAAACCACTATTCAGACCAGGCTTATGAGAGCGAGGAAAATGTTGAAACAGCAGTTGAAAGGAGCGTGGCAGGATGAATAACACAAATAAGGAATATTATAAGCGTGTGTATGACAAAGTGCATGCTTCTGAAGAATTAAAAGAAAGGTTGATGGATATGAGAGGGGAAAATAAGATGATTAAAACAGAGGGGAAGAAAAGAAGCCGTGTCGTATGGAAGGCAGCAGCGGCAGCAGTTGCGCTTGCCGTTACAGTGCCGACTGGGGTATATGCGGCAACTCATTATTTTGATATGAATGAGTTTTTTTCTAAAACAGGTCATACCTTGTCCGAGGATGCCAGTAAATTGATTGAAACGGAAATTCCACAGACGCAGAAAAAGGATATTACAGAGGAAATGCCGGTTGAATTTACAGCACAGGAGGCATTGTGTGACAGCGGCTCCGTCAGCCTTATTATAGAAGCAAAGGCAAAGACAAGCGGAAAATATTTATTGGCATATCAGGATTGTCTGGAGACAGACCCGGTTTCAAACCTTGGCATCAAAGGAAAAGGAACTATTGGGGAATATGCAAAGGAGAGGGGACTTGAGATATTATACCTTGGTACAAATTTTGCACAGGACAGCCCGTTTAGTCCAGGTGTATGCAGCATTGATTATAAATTAGCTGCTGATGATGTTATGGAAATCGGAATTACCGGAGAGAGGACTGCTGACCAGAAGGATTTGAATGTTATTATGCTGAATACAGTGCAGACTTCTGTAGGAAGTGATGAAATATTAAAATATACAAATGCGTTTGAACTGCAGGATAAGAGCTCCAGTGAAACCGTCTTGTATACAGCAAAGGAAGATATGAAGATAAAAGGAACATCGGCTGTTGTGACAAAGATAACAGTGGAGGCTACCGAGGTAAATAACTATGTGAAGGTATATTTTACGAATCCGGCGGAAACGGATGACGATGGACTTACGTTCCGTTTTAAAGACAACAGGGATGCAGAAGAATGGAACGGCGGTGGTGGATATGTGGAAGAACTGGGGGATGGAAAATATTGCCAGCATTTAACATATGATGCCAGAAAGCTCCCAAAGAAGTGTATCATAGAAGCATTCAACTGCTGGGAGAAAAATATCTATGGCCAGTTTGAGATTTCAATGGCAAAATAGGGAGTGCCAGGTGTTTTGTGAGGAGCCTTGCAGGTAGAAGGAAAGAGGTACGATAATCCGTCGTTTGGATTATCGTACCTCTTTTTGGTAACTCAAACCATTAATCCGCTTTTTTCTTTGCTTTTTTCAACTCGTTTATTCAGTCCATCGAATGGCTTTTTCAGGAGAAGCCCAAGCAGGATAGAGAAAACAGCGAACGGGGCAAGCTGCAAAAGGGAAATCAGGTAATCTTTCCCATACATTCCGCTGACACATTCCCGCAGAGCTGTCATGCAATATGGAAATGGAAGAAACTGATATACTTTCTGGTAAATCATCGGCAAAACTTCTTTTGGGAAGGTTCCGCCAGTACCAGCTACCTGGATTACCATAATAACAACAGCGAGTGCTTCTCCGACGTTTCCAAGGACGAAAACCAGCGTATAAATCAGCAATGTGAAAATAAAGCTGCTTGCTGCAGAGGCGAGCCAGAACAAAAACGGATGCAGGCATTGGATTTCTAAGAAGAACAGATTGCCTGCCACGCAGATTAGTGTCTGTATCTGGCCAATCAGGAAGAAGATGGCATAGCGTCCGAAAAATTCTTCATATACTTTATATGGCTTTTCAGAAGGGGGCGTTTTTACCTGTGTATGGATGATAGAAACAAGGATGAGTGCACCAACCCAAATCGCAAGCACTGTATAAAAGGAGGCCATACCAGACCCATAATTTTCTGTTTTGTATACACGTTCTGTTTTCAAATTGACAAGGGAAGCGAAATAGTCACCAATTTTTTCCGGTTGGTTTTCCAAAACAGAAAAAATATTTTGCAGGGTTTCACTGTCACCGGCGCCTGCGATTTCTTTTTTCATATCTCCTATTGTGTTTTTTAGTTCTTTTAAAAGTGTCTTAGACTGTTTGATACTGTTACTTCCTTTTTTTAAGACGTCTGAGTAATCATTCAACCGGATATTTACGGTCTGGATACCAGAAATCTGCAGCGGGCTGTCAGAAAGCAGGGTTAAATCCTTCTGCAAATCTGTAACCATTTTTTGGGAAAGCTTATTCAGAGTACGAATGGAACTTCTGGCACTGTCCATGGTATATTTTATCGCATCCAGTGAAGCCATATAGTGTTTAATGTCTTTTTCTGTTTCTTCTAAAGCAGACAGAGCAGTAACATAAAGAGAACCCTGTTCTTCCACATTTTTTAAGGCATCGCCAATTTCGCTGACAATTTTAGTCAATGTGCGGAAAACGGTCTGGTTAATCTGCGTTTCTACAGCACTTTGTGCTTTCGAGGTGATTTTAGTAGCAATCGCATTTTTCTTTTCGTTTTCATAGTAGGTAATTGTGCCGCCGGATAAGTCTCCGGATGTAATGCCCGCAATGCTTTGGGTAAAGTTTTCAGGAATTATAAGCGCTGCATAATAATCACCGTCATAAAAGCCATTTAAC
>DNJW01000179.1:8883-9697 GCA_003488965.1 Lachnospiraceae bacterium
TCACCGTCATAAACGCCATTTAAGGCAAGTCTTTCATCTTCCGGAAAAATCCAGCCAATCGTTGTATTCTCCCCAAGCGCTTCTAAAATAGAGTCACCAATACATAACTCAAGACGGCTGACAGTCACTGGCTGGTCTTTTGAAACAACAGCGATTTTTAAGTTAGAGGTTGCCTCTTCTTCATAAGGGTTCCAGTTGGAAAAAATATTAAACCATGCATACAGGGAAGGAAGGGCGCATAGACCGATGACCAGAACAACGGCTACAACATTTGTAGAGATATGTTGGAAATCATTTTTTATTATTTTCCAGATGTTTTTCATGGCTTTGTTCCTCCTCTCCTTTTTCTGGAATTCTGGAATGAAGTTTTTCTTTGAGTTCGCCAGATAATGCAAGGCGGCGCATTGCAAGGAGTTCTTCGATATTTTTGCGCGGTGGCAGGCTTTCTTCCCATTGCTTTAAAATATCTAATACAGATGTTTCAAATTCATCAATATTGCTGTTAAGAAGCGGTTTCGTTTCCAGGGCTTTATTTTGTGTGATTTTTGCAATTAATTCCTGTATCTGAAAATCCATATATTCAATATAAATCAGGTAAACAGAGATGGCAAACATGGATATAATCCACAGAGTCAGAAAAACGACTTTGTTGCTGTCAGTCAAAAAAACAAGTGCCAGAAAGAAAAGTGGAACAAAAATAACACATTTGATTCCGGTTTGGATATTCTTTTTGTTTTTTTGATGGATGAGCTCCTGCTGCTGTATCAATTCATGGTAAATTGTTTCATATTTATTTTCCATTTTTGCACTCCTT
>DNJW01000153.1:0-151 GCA_003488965.1 Lachnospiraceae bacterium
CGGAGACCATATGTCCATGTATGGAGTCAATGCGGGGGTGCCTAAGACACTGGTCAGACATCTGGTGCAGTATTATGCGGATACTTGCGCAGAAGGGGAACTGAGGGAAGTGCTGCTGGATGTATTGGATACGCCGGTCAGCCCGGAGCTT
>DNJW01000153.1:455-581 GCA_003488965.1 Lachnospiraceae bacterium
GATACGCCGGTCAGCCCGGAGCTTCTTCCGCCCGTGGACGGTGTAATCGCCCAGAAAACAGAAGACTTGGTAGGACCGTACGAGCTTCATGATTTTTTCCTTTATTATATGCTGCGGTGCGGATTT
>DNJW01000153.1:897-1035 GCA_003488965.1 Lachnospiraceae bacterium
TATTATATGCTGCGGTGCGGATTTGAACCTGGAAAAATATATCGTATCGCCCGGATGTCCTTTGCCGGACAATATACGGATGAAGTAATTCTAAAATGGCTGAAGGTATTTTACCGGAGATTTTTTTCCCAGCAGTTT
>DNJW01000153.1:1348-7266 GCA_003488965.1 Lachnospiraceae bacterium
CAGCAGTTCAAGCGCTCCTGCCTGCCGGACGGACCGAAAGTAGGAAGTGTGGCATTGTCCCCCAGGGGAGACCTTCGTATGCCTTCCGATGCATGCGGCCGTATCTGGCTGGAGGAAGTGGAAAACATAATGCAGCGCTGATTGAAAACAGACATTAGACCGGGAAAGCCATAGACAACAAGCTTGATCCCCGTCAACTGAAGTAGTATAGGATTCCCCTCCGTGGTGCCGTACCTTGCCGCTGAACTGGAGAATCGGCAATCTAACCAGATAGAATCCGTGTTATTCTGTATAAAAAAGATTGGATGGTGCAGGAAGTGAACGGGAAAATTTATGAATATGAATCTCTGATCTATGAAGCCGGGAGGACAGGCGGTGCTTATGTCATCTTCCCCTATGATATCAGGAAAGAGTTTGGGCGGGGAAGGGTGAAGGTACATGCCACATTTGACGGGGAGCCATATGACGGCAGTGTTGTAAATATGGGAGTAAAGAAGGATGATGGGAGTGTGTGTTATATCATAGGCGTACGTAAAGATATCCGTTCCCGGATAGGGAAGCGTCCCGGAGACAAAGTCTTAGTGACGGTCAGGGAACGGGAATAAAGGAGAGATGAACGATGTGGACATGTCCGAAGTGCGGGCGTACTTTTAGGAAGCAGGAGCAGAGCCATTACTGCGGGAAAGCGCCGGAAACGGTGGATGAATATATTGCGGCACAGCCGGAAGAGGTACAGCAGTATCTAAAAAAAGTAAGGGATGCACTGCGTGCCGCCCTGCCGGAGGCGGAGGAGAGGATTTCATGGAGTATGCCGACTTATTGGAAGAAGCATAACATTATCCAGTTTGCCGGTTTTAAAAAACATGTTGGCTTGTATCCGGGGCCGGAGGCTGTCCGAGAATTTTCCGGGAGTCTGAAGGAGTACAAGACCAGTAAAGGGACTATACAGCTTCCATATAGCAGGCCAGTTCCGGTGGAACTGGTTTCCGATATTGCAAGGTGGTGTTATACCACGGGAAATCATCCGTAGGATAAAGAAAGTTGCTGGAAGGGATGTTGGAACAGCCGGCTGCTTATGGAGACTTTTTCCGGGATGCCCCGGAATTAAATGAGAATAGGGGGCTGATCAAAGGAGTGGTCTGCGGGGTCTTTGATTGTCCGCTTTAATGAAGAAAAACAGTTTACTTCTGATGACGAAATTCAAAGGTGGGCGAAACAGATTGTAAAATAGCACTTTTAGCGGGACTGATCAGATGATAGGTAACATTAACTTCTGGGTCAGTTAGGGGAATCAGCTTCCGTCCTTTCAGAGTCTGATTTAAATCGGTGGCTTTACTGCTGGAAAAACATAGTAATGTGGAGGTTCGGACAAGTTCCTCAAACTCAAATTCATCTGTTTGTATCAGAAAACGAGATGCTGGCATTTTACTCTTTACCAGGTCTGTCCAGAAGCCGATTTCATCACGAAGAAGGCAGTTAAAACCGTTAAGCTGTGAAAGACTCAAATGTGAAAACTCTGCCAGTTTGTGTTCTTTAGGGATGCAGACGTAGAGCTGCTCTTTAAGATAAGGAATACAGAGGAGATCTTTATGTGAACAGGACTGTGGCAGAATACCAATATCTGCATGGTCAGATATCACATTTTGAACGATTTCATCCATATTTGTCAGTTTTGAGGAAATAATATTGTCAGGAAATCTGCGTGATAGCTCAGGTAATAATGACCATAAAGGCGCAGGGGCACAGGAATGAATAGTAATCATATGTTGATTGTGCTCAAATGTCTGTACGGTCTGAATCGCTTTTTCTGCTTCAGCAAGCAGAGATCTGGCTTGTTCTACCGCTACTTTACCGGTATCGGTTAATTCAATGCGGTTTTTACCACGATGAAATAGTGGAACACCAAAAGCATCTTCCACATCATGCATGGTTCTGGTAAGAGTCGGCTGGGAAATATGAAGTTTTTCTGCCGCAGCAGATAAGGTACCACAGTCTGCATAGGTTACAAATTGATAAAGGTCTGATAAGTCGAACATTTAAACACTCCTTTCTATTCAGAATATGAATGGCAGATTTCGAAATTGATATTGTACATATTTATTTTATCAGGATATAATTTGAATGTAAACAGAAAGCAAGAAATTATAGATTTCATAATATGAATATCAAAGGAGGACGAAAATATGGATTACATTACATTAAATAATGGTGTGAAAATGCCACAGCTTGGCTATGGAGTTTATCAGACTCCGCCGGAAGAAACAGAGCGCTGTGTGCTTACAGCAATTAAAAATGGATATCGCAGCATTGATACCGCCCAGGCATATGGCAATGAAGAAGGGGTAGGCCAGGCAATTGTAAAATGTGGTCTGCCAAGAGAGGAGCTTTTCATTACAACAAAGATATGGATCAGCAACGCAGGCTATGAAAAAGCAAAAGCTTCGATTGAGGAATCATTGAAGAAACTGAAAACAGACTATGTGGATCTGCTTTTAATTCATCAGCCATTTGGTGATTATTATGGAACGTACCGCGCAATGGAGGAAGCCTATAAAGAAGGCAAGGCACGTGCAATCGGAGTTTCAAACTTCTATCCGGATCGTTATATTGACATTGCTCATTTCGCAGAAGTTGTTCCTGCGGTAAATCAGGTGGAAACACATGTGTTCCAGCAGCAGAAAGAGGCACGTAAGTATCTTTCTAAATATAATACACAGATTATGAGCTGGGGACCGTTTGCAGAAGGAAAGAATGATTTCTTCAATACTCCGGTACTCAAAGAAATTGGAACAAAATATGGAAAGAGTGTAGCTCAGGTGGCACTTCGCTTCCTGCTTCAGAATGGAGTCGTTGTGATTCCAAAATCAACGCACGAAGAAAGAATGCAGGAAAACTTCAATGTGTTTGATTTTTCGCTGACTGATGAGGAAATGAAACAGATTGAAGCACTTGATACAGGAAAAAGCTTATTCTTTTCCCATTATTCCCCGGAAACTGTGGAATGGTTTATGAGTATTGTATAGAAAACAGTTTTGACAAATGCAAAAGCGTATTGCGGTTTATGTAACCTGCAATCGTCTCTTGTATAATAGGAAATTACGCCACAGTGTTGTGAGAAGCCAACAAGAATTTGCAAGGCAAATTCTTGCAAAGTTGGCGTATTGTATGCGGAAGGTTCACGGAGATATCTGGATGCATTATCAACTTATATCAGACGCAGAATGACACGGGCACCGAGGGCACAGGTGGATGAGGTGCTGCATATTCCGGCAGCACCGGCATTACACCAAAGACCGGGAGTTCCGGGAATCCGAAGTACGTTTGGAACCGGATCGGAACTGCCGAACACGTTACGATTGATGTTTTCAAGACTTGCGAATCACTGTTGTCCAAATGGTCATTATCTGGAACCCGCACTTGATGTGGCGGCAGAAAATATCTGTGAATCTTTTCGGATGGCTGCAAAAAGACTGATGAATCTGGGACTGGGATATTTGTCATTAGACAGAGCTGCTTCTACCCTTTCTATAGGGAAACGACAGAGAATACAGCTGGCGCGGGCAGTCAGAAACCGGACAGCTGGAGTGCTTTATGTACTCGATAGGCCATTCATACGGTAAAACCGTTGGAAGCAGATATTCCAAAAGGGCGGCTTACGGTGGTGACCGGTGTCTCCGGTTCGGGAAAAACAACATTGATACTGGAAAGTCTGATTCCTGCATTGGAGTCGATGATAAATGGAACAAAACTGCTTTCTCATGTGAAAAACATTACGTCAAAGGATATTGACCAGGTAAAACTGATTGATGCTGCACCGATTGGAATCAATGTGCGTTCTACGGTATCAACTTATGCAAATGTACATGATGAGCTGAGGAAGGTATATGCGAAACTATCTGATGCAAAAGAAGCGGGATATAAAGCAGGGGACTTTTCTTACAATACGGGAAAACTGCCTGTGACAGGGAGAGCATAACGGGAAAGTATCTACGATGACCGGAATTATGAAATGGAAATACCTTATAAACCGGAAATATAAGAGTAATAAATTATGAAAAAGACCGGCAATCTCAGCGTAGAAAGTAGTTCTCATCGTATCATATCTTCTTATCATTCAATCAATCAGCAGTTGTGAAAATTAAGAAGCATTTCAATCAGTTCACCATGTCACTTTTATTTTGTGTTATAATATGTTATCAGATTTTTTTGCCCTTGTATTTGCCCTTATCAGAGTCCGTAAACACTGATGGGACAATATAACACAAGGGAAACAGTATGGGAAAGCTCACCTGCGATAAATCCAGTGTTTTCAAGGACTTGCGAGAAATTTAATAACATAATATAACAATTATTAAATCTCTTAAAACAGGTGAAATCCCAATCGGAATTTGAGGAGACCCCATCAATGAGTGAATATTCATATGTTACTTTGAGAGAAAAACCCGAATTAAAAGAATATGCAGCGGAATGGTTTCATGACAAATGGGGCGTTTCGAAAGAGGCTTATCTTGAATGTATGGAGGCGTATTTGAACAATGAAACAGAATATGGATGGTATCTTTGTATTAATAGTGACAGAATTGTCGGGGGCATGGGCGTAATCAAAAATGATTTTCACGACAGAAAAGACCTGTCACCCAATGTGTGCGCTGTATACACGGAAAAAGAATACCGCAGCAACGGAATAGCGGGATGTCTGCTTAATATAGCTGTCAATGATTTAAAAGCAAAGGGAATTACACCAATCTATTTGGTTACGGATCATATTGGATTCTATGAAAGATATGGCTGGGAATTTTTGTGTATGGTTCAGGGAGACGGTGAACCGGAAATGACCAGAATGTATATTCATCAATAAAAAGGAATTGTTGGTGCTTTTCAAGTTGAAAGGCAGGCCGATGAGCAATAAATCTGATCCGAAAAACAAAATAACAGGACTATGTATGATTGGAATGAATATGGAGGAACAAAGAGATTCGGAAGGGGCAATGACAGTATTTATGAAGGCCTTGAATGAGTCGGCAAATGGTTTTGAAAAGTTTGATGTAACTTATCAAATAGCGAAATATGACTTGGGAGGCCGGTAGATAAAATAATTATCTACCTCCTGCCCGATTATTCCTATTGTCAGAATATTCTTTTGACTTAGAGTTTTGCAATCGCCTATTTCTGCTGTTCCTCTTTGACCGTATCGGCAGCGGCAGCAGCTTCTGCCTTCTGCAAAGATGCCTTGATAGCATCCAGAAGCACCATAGATGTATATTTGTTATCGTCGGAATAAGTAATGCCGTCCAGAGACTGGTTTTCGCATATCTGGGAAGCAAGGTCTTCAAAGGCCGGTTCAATCAGTGGGTACATGGCAGACACGGCTTCATCCAGATTGACAATACGGATGTTGTTTATGTTTGCTTCATCTACTGTAACTTCAATATCCACTACATTATCGTTCAGAACAAGAGAAGTGGTATACACACCGGGCATATAAGAGTTCGCCGGCTGTACGGTACTGGTGTCTTTATCCTTGTTCTTTGGGAGAAACATAATGATTAGCAGTATAATGAAGAGTATCCCAAGAACGGCAAAAATGCCGGTATATATCAATTCTTTCAGATGAAGCACAACAATTTTAGTTTTGGAACTCATAGCAATATTCCCGCCTGTTTTCTTTTTACTATCATATTATTGGGCGGGCAGTTTTATACCTACTTGTGCAATATCCCCAATTTTATTTTCAGTCTTGACAAATACATCCCCGCTTGTTATGATGATACGGAACAAAGGCGTTCTTATAGATGAGAGCGTCTTTTTTTTTAACCTTATAGGAAAGTCCTTCGCCAGAAGGGCATGAGGTGTCGAAGCCACTTTTTAACCTTATAGGAAAGTCCTTCGCCAGAAGGACATAAATTGACGAAGAACCG
>DNJW01000320.1:0-1954 GCA_003488965.1 Lachnospiraceae bacterium
TATCCTTTACCCTGTCATCATCAAGCGTGGCAAGCTGTTCTTTTGAAACATTCAGCTTTTCCCTGAGAAGATATTCAAAGTGGCTTCCCCATACAATGTTGCGGTGTCGGCGTTCCTTTTCCGTCATGCCTTTTATCTGATTGCGCAGCTTTGCTTCCCTGTGTTTTGCAATGGCAAGCTCGGCTTTTGTTTTCTGTAATTCCGCATCAATCACATCCCTGCGTGTCGGTTTATTTTCACTCATTTTTTCACTTCCTTCCTGCCCGTAACGCTGTTAATGTTGTATATAAATACAGGCATACAAAAGAGGACACCCATATGTTGAATGTCCTCTGCTTGAACTTAATCATGCCTGTTTATTTTTCACTGTAATGCAAATCAAATTTCCATGTAATAAACATAAGCCTCCGTACAAGCCTTTCAAAAAGTTCGTTGTTAAATCTGCCATCCTCAATACTCAGTCTTGTCATGTATGGCTTAAGCAGTTTTATGACCTCCTGCATAGCGTCAAAGTCGCCCGACGCTGCTTTTTCCAATGTTTCATAGGTAATGCCGTTGTATTTATTTTCCATGACGCATTTCCTCCATCAGCAGCCGCAGCTTTTTTATGGCATTATTCCTCTGGTCACAAATGGTTGTTCTTCCTGTACCATAGATTTCGCCAATCTCCCTGTCATTCAAGCCGACAATGTAATACAGTAACACAATCTGTAAATATTTGTCTGACAGTTCCATTAACGCCTGTGCCAAATCACCATCAACTATGCCGATTTCATATCCCATAACGGAAAAATAATCAGCATGGTATGTATCAAATATTTTTTCGAACATACCGGACTGTCTGGGTGTGAGCGTCTCAATATGCGTTTCCCGTTCCGCCCTGTGTTTCTGTTCATTATAATAGTTCTTCTTTTCATACATCAAAGCTGTGCGGCAGAATAGTACAAACTGCCGCACTGTCTTATCTTCCTTATCTGTCATTGTCCTGACCTCCATCTCTGAAATTAACTGCATCTGAAAGGAAATCAGGACGGTTGGTGAACGACAGTGTGGCGTTAAATGCAAAAAAGCGTTCATTGGTTTTCTTCCAACAAACGCTTTCCCGCCTTAACGCAGTATAAATCCACTAAATCCTATACGTTATATTAGTCTAATGGTTTTTTCATCCATGACATCAAGCCTCTAAGTTCGGCTCCGACCTTTTCAAGCTCATGCTCTGACTCCATCTGCTTTTTCGCATTAAAATAGGTTCTTCCTGCCTGATTCTCAAGAAGCCAGTCCTTTGCAAATTTTCCTTCCTGAACATCTTTGAGGATACCTTTCATGGTTTTTCTCGTTTCATCGGTGATAATTTTCTCACCTGTTATGTAATCGCCGTACTCCGCAGTATCACTGACAGAATACCGCATCATTGTCAGTCCGCCCCTGTTGATGAGGTCTACAATTAATTTCATTTCATGGCAGCATTCAAAATATGCCATTTCCGGCTGATAACCGGCTTCAACCAGCGTTTCAAATCCTGCCTTGATTAAAGCAGAAACACCGCCGCAAAGCACAGCCTGTTCCCCGAAAAGGTCTGTTTCCGTTTCTTCTTTGAACGAAGTTTCAATCACGCCTGCCCTCGCACCGCCAATTCCAAGCGCATAGGCAAGCGCCGTTTCCCTCGCTTTGCCGGAAGCGTCCTGATGAACCGCTATCAGACATGGAACTCCTTTTCCCTCCAAAAACTGGCTCCTGACTGTGTGACCGGGACCTTTGGGCGCAATTAAAAATACATCGACAAAAGGCGGCGGCACGATCAGGCCGTAATGTATCACAAATCCATGTGCAAATATTAAAGCCTTGCCTTCCGTAAGATTAGGCTCAATGGATTCCTTGTACAGTTTCGCCTGTTTTTCATCATTGACCAGCATCATAATAATATCTGCCGCTTTTGCCGCCTCTGCCGCCGTAA
>DNJW01000320.1:2312-5089 GCA_003488965.1 Lachnospiraceae bacterium
ACATCTACTCCGCTTTCATGCAGGTTAAGCGCATGAGCGTGTCCCTGACTGCCATAGCCTATGACTGCAACCTTTTTTCCGGCTAAGACCTGAAGGTTGCAATCCTGTTCATGATAAATTTTTGCCATTGATATGACCTCCCATATATTGAATTTATTTTAAATAGCAACAAAACATTGTTTGATGCCACCATAAACGTAAGCCTTTTTTACTCCTTTATTTTTCTGACAAACTCCTGCATCATCTGTATCATCTTGTCTTTATCTCCCTTGTCTTCGATAAGACGGTTAATTACCATATCATGCAGTATATAATCTTCCATCAGATATATGTGGCTTGCATCTTCTGTATAAAATGCATCTTTATCAATTTCAGCCGAATAACCATACAGCAGTTTTTTCCCATCTGCCGAAAGAATGAACCAGTGCATATTTTCCGGCATATTGTGTATTTTGCTGTTAAAATGCTTTTCAATTCCCTCCATCGGATTTTTAATGTCATGGCTGATTCCCAAAACATTGCATCCCCGTTTTTTGCATTCCTCCAATTCAGGCAAAAGCAGCTCGTACATCTGATTCCACATTGAAATAATCACATATTGACCTGCTTCTTTTATAAGCTGTCTGCAATAGGCGGTTATATTTTCCTTTCCCTTGACCGTAAAAACATAAATATCCTGTTTCTTCTCCTCTGACTCTAACTCTTGAAGTCCGCCCTTTACTTCCTCGTAATCGTTCTCCCATTCCTTTTTTATTCTCTCCAAAAATATTTTACTTGGAACAGGTGTATAAATTTTTACGTTTTCGCTGCTTTCTTCCACCATAGCAAGTCCAAATTTTGTAATGGATTCCAAAACATCATAAATTCTTGCCCTTGGTATACCGGATTCCTTGCTTATTTTGTAAGCGTTTGCCGTTCCAATTTTTAACAAACTTGCGTAAGCCTTTGCTTCATATAGGTTTAATCCGAATTTTTGTAACTTATCAATGATTGTGTCTTTCATCTCATATTATCCCTTTCTCTTGCACCAATTTTTTAACAGTGGTTAAACACGCTCTGCAATCTGTTTTCCCATATCTGCCGTACCTACCTGTTTAACAGACTGATTCCGGTTCTTCTCCTGCGGCATTATATCAACTGTGCGGTAGCCTTCTGCTAAAACCTGTTTAACCGCTGTTTCAATCCTTCCTGCTTCTTCCTCTAAATCGAAAGAGTAGCGAAGCATCATTGCGGCACTTAATATTGTTGCTATCGGATTTGCCACACCCTTTCCTGCAATATCCGGCGCAGCACCGCCGCTTGGCTCATATAAGCCGAATTTTGTTTCATTTAGGCTTGCAGATGAAAGCATACCAATTGAACCTGTAATGGCACTTGCTTCGTCTGATAAAATATCGCCAAACATATTCTCGGTGAGAATAACATCAAACTGACTCGGATTTTTAACAAGCTGCATCGCACAATTATCCACAATCATATGCTCCAGCGTTACTTGCGGATAAGTTTTCGCAACTTCCTCGACAACTTTTCTCCAAAGTCTTGAAGAATCCAACACATTTACCTTATCTACGCTTGTTACTTTTTTACTGCGTTTCATTGCAATTTCAAATGCTTTAATTACAATACGTCGGATTTCTTTTTCGCTATATGACAAAGTATCTATCGCTGTCATTTCCCCTCTGACTTCTTGTGTTTGTCGCTCTCCAAAATATAAACCTCCTGTTAATTCCCTTACAATCATCATATCAAAGCCATTTTCAATAATGTCTTTCTTAATCGGACACGCTTCCAATAATTCTTCATAGAGGTATGCTGGTCTGAGATTTGCAAACAGATTTAACGACTTCCTCAATTTGAGCAAGCCTGCCTCCGGTCTTAGTTCTGGCGCGAGTTTATACCAAGGTGATGTTGCTGCATTGCCGCCAATTGCACCCAATAAAACTGCATCTGCGGCTTTTGCTGTCTGAATTACATCTTCCGTAAGTGGTTTGCCATATACATCAATTGATGCTCCACCCATCAGAACCTCTTTATAGGTGATGTTATGTCCAAACTTCTCAGCGATTCTATTTAGAACTCTTTTTGCTTCTGTAATTATTTCAGGTCCTATGCCATCGCCCGGTATACATACAATATCCAAATTCATTCTCGTTCTCCTCATATAAACATTTTACATTTTTTAATTCCTTATTAGTTACTACTTCAATAGTTACTATATCACTTCTATGTATGTTTGTCAAGAACTGCCGTTTTTTCCAAAAAATACTCCCAATATTGGAAACTTTTATACTTTACCTTGTAACTCTCGTAGATGTCTAAGCTGTGCTTCGCTCAATGTTCTAGGTTTCCCAATCTTGACAAGATTTTTGGGTAAGATATAGGTTTTGCTTACTTCCGTCCATGATTTTAACCGGATTATATCCGGAAATTCTTTATGCAGTTTATCCATTTTCCGCATCCATACCGGATTCGCTGTGTAAACCGTTGCTTCGTCCTCATCCGCATTAAGGTTGATAACAACCTCCTGCTCATATCTTGATAATTTCATTCCATGCTCCTTTCTCCGGTGCCGAACCGGTTTCAAATTTATCTGACAGCACCCTGCCGGTGCCGAATTTTTCTGCCCCAAATTGGGCGATTTTATAAATCTGCTGTTCTCCCCTTGCTGTTTCCTGACAGGCAACCCTTGTCGGCGCTGTGTCGTCCAAAATTGGCGCTCAAATTATTTCAAAATTAGTCTTGGCGGTATATGCCAGCTTGGACAGTCATTTAATTGT
>DNJW01000049.1 GCA_003488965.1 Lachnospiraceae bacterium
GCACAATGACAAGTGTACAATCACGGTGTTCCGCAAACGCCTAATATTTAATAATGTATTTTTTATAGATAATAGTTGACCGGTACGCCGTCTTTTGGCGTAAGTGTGATTCCGGCAGTAACTTTTGTTTTCAGGGAATAGGGATATTCAAAATATCCTTCCTGGGCTTGGGATATCACATAATATCCGGTGTCCCATAGTTCTATTTTGACGGAGACATTTTCCGGCGCTTCCCAGCCGAAGGCAATTACTTTATGGTTTGAATATTCATGAATATATTTATGAAACTCTACGTTACAATCGGGAGCAAGCAGCTGGATTTCCTCTTCGGAGCAATTTTCTCCCTTGCATCGCAGGGCCAGGAGAACGGTATCCGGATGCAAAGCAAGACGGCCGGATTTTTCTGTTTTTTTATAAACGTTGTTTTCTCCAAGCTCACAAGTTTTGGAAAAATGGCATTCCCAGATGGCGGTCCTTCCTTCGGTTAAAAGATGAATGGATGGCGGTGGAGTAAAGACCCTTGTTTCGGAATAGACATTCTGCTGTTCTCCCGAAACATAGAGATAAAAACTGCTGCTGCCGGAGGGCATAGGAACACATCTGGAGGAAGCGCTTTGAACACCTCCTTCGAAGATATCGTAGCCGCCGGGAAGAATATAGCCTTGTGTGGCATTAATTACCTTCCAGCGTAAGGTGATTTCCTCTCCGGGACAGGCGCTGGCAGGAAAAGCTTCAAAATAGCAGATTTGGGTCTGGGCGAGGCTTTTATATAAATAATAAGAGACGTTGCCGTCAATGCCGTCTCCAAAATTGCTTAAAGAGACTGTAACGGAGCAGATACCCTCGCAGGCTGTGGATATGATATTTTCCCATTCCAGAGTCAGCGTTGCTGATTCGTTGAGGTATTCCTGATTTTCGGAATAGGTAAGACTATAAATCAGCCGGTTATTCTTTTGTACATAGCCCCGGTAATCAAATCCCGGACATAGCATGCTGCCGAAACCGGAATCTCTTGAGGAGAACATGTTGCTGGCAGCTTCTCCTATGGAAGCGGTTATCTTAATCTTTGGTCTGCTTTCCGGGGTTTTGGGGGCAGGCAAGGTATAATATAGGGTACAGGGCAGAAGCAGTTCGGCGGAGCACGCGGGGTTGTTTACAATGATACGGTTGTCATAAAAATTTCCTTTCAATAGTTCATTGTGCAGCATGATTATGCGTTTCCTCCTTTTTATGGATTTGGATATAGCCTTCCATTGCCGTTTGCGGATAAGGCGCTGACAGAGCGGGCAAGTCTTTCCGTTCCAATTTGGTGATATGCCAGTTCTGTTTTTGTATCTGGTAAAAATAGTATTCTTTGCTGTCCAGATAGGGGGCCGGAATGTCTAATTGACAGCAATTGCTTAACAAAGGGGCCGCAAAATAGGAAACACAGATATTTTCAAGGGCTTGTTCTGTCAGTTCTCGTGGAAGCTCCATGGTTATAGCGGGCAGGATACCAGATTGGATGGTCAGTCTGCCATAAGGGTCCATCAGTACATGGACTTCATCGGCGGTCTGTTCAGGATTCGGCGTACAAAAAATCTGGTTGCTGTTGATAAAGTAGTCTGAGCTTGACAGCGTATCAGGAAAAATCTGGAAATGGGAAAAATCCTGATTCAGAAAAAATCCGGCAAGTCCGTCCCGGTAATCTGCTTTTTCCCCTAGCCAGACAGGAAAGACCGCTTTTTTTACATTGGCAGAGCCGGTTCTGTCTTGTTCTTGTCCTTGCAGATGACGGTAGGCTTCAAAATCTCCTGCTGTTTCCAGTTTCAGTTTAATTCTGGCAAGGGCAAAGGGACGGCCTATAAAATCAATATCCGCAATGGCATGGTTTTTGGGCGTAATCCGGGCAGCCAGTCTATTAATATAGGACAAAAGGCTGGATAGATTTTCCCGGGAGCTGTTTTGCAGATGATACAGTATCTGGTACAAACTGGGGTCAATGTCCGTAGGTATTGTATAAGTAATGGGCTGACCGGGAGGATTGCGGAAGGTAACGCCCTTTCCTGTTCCCGTAAGGACTAGGCTTCCCACCGGATTTCCCTCTGCCGTGTAAGCCATTATGCTGTTATCCAAAAGGTTTGGCAGCAGAAAGCCGCATAAAGGAGAGGTATTTTCCGTAAAACCGGCTTCCGCATCTTCCATCTCCTTTCCGGTACAGAACCATCGGGCATCCAGTCTGGAGTATTGGACCAGTCTGGGCGGGAGCATAATATTATGAACTTTTGTGGGTGCACCCGGCATTTTCATTTCTTCGCTGCAAAACATGTCCGGTTCGGAAATTTCCTGAAACCGTCCCAGCTGGTCTAAAATCCGTATTTTGTCAAAGGAAAGAAAGCCTGCTCTGATAGGGGCAAACAGCTCATCAAAGAGGGCGGCGGCATTCATCTGTTCAGAGGAAAAGCCTTGAAGAAAGGATAAAGCCTGTGCCTGCCGGGAATCCGCGGCAAAAAGCGGAAGCAGGCTCATATTATCCCGCATCAAAAGCGTATTGTTAAAGCCGTCAAGGGACTGGGACAGAAAGCTTGGTGTCCGGGGGTCTGCTTTTTGGGGAGCAAAGTCTGTTTTGTCCAAATGATTTTGAATCATATGTTCCAGTTGTCTGTCGGCGTTGTCCGATAAAAGCATTCTGCCGGAAATCGGATATCGGTTGCCGGAGCTTGTAATACTTTCGTCTCCGCAGTAGTAGTAGCTGCCGTTTTGGAAAGTCCAGTTCTTAAGGTCAGGAATGTCCTTTAACAGTTCACAATCGGGATAATAAGAACAGTGCCATTCCATATACAAGGGATACCATTGGGGTTTATATGCAGTGACTGCTCTGGTGTCCGGCATAATCCGGTCAAAAGCGATGCCTGGTATCTGCCGGAAGGACAGCTGTACCTGACGGATGGTCCGGCCCAGTTCTTCCGCTTCTTTTGGGGAAGGGGCTATGCCTGCTTTGGCCAGCGCCTTTTCGGCAAGAAAGAGAGAAAAGCCGGGGGAAAGCAGCACCGCTTCTTTTAAAAGAATGCCGAATTCCTCAGGCAGACAGCGGGCAGCAGGGATGGATTCCAGCAGTTCTTCTCCGGTGAGAGAAATGGAAGCCGGGGATAACTTTGTAAAAACCAAGGAAGTGTTGCATTCTTCCATATAGCGGCAGAAAACGGCATGTCCGGTGACCTTGGCATCTGTATTGGCAAGCTGCCGCATCAGCAGCACGGGTTCCTGGGGCTGGTAAAAAGGAGCGTCAGGTTCTGTTTTCAGCTCATATCCTTCCCCCGGATGAAAGGAGCGTATCTCCTTTTCAAGCTCCAGGGCTTCTTTGGAAAGTCTGGCGGAAAGGGCATGGACTTCGGCCGCAGCAGCCTGCAGTTGGGGATAGGCAGTTCCCGCATCGTCCAAGCCGGTCCGGATAAGCTGCCAGCATTCATAGGCGGAACGCTGTTTTTGCTGTAACCGGATTTGCTGCTGGAACAAATCCCTTTGGCGGCTGCGCAGCTTGTCAAGCTTTATCAGTACTTCTTTTCCGGGCGGGTCAGCTAACGGCTGGCCGGGCTTGGCGCAAAGGCGGGGAAGGTCCGGCGGCATCAGGGAAGAAAAAGCACTTAGCAGCAATTCCTTGTCCGCATCAAAGGTATTCCCCTCATTGGCAAGTTCAGGGTGCAAATCCGTTAAAAAATAGTGGAACAGCCGGGGAGGAATATTTCCATAGTGGCCGGCCAGGGCGGAAAATGCTTCGCCTGCAGTGTTGCCGGCTGCAAAAACCGGTTTGTCTTCTGTCTGACCGGAATGAGTGTCGTCCGGTACGCCGCTTGGATAGTTGTAATCCGCCCCTTTCCATAGGATATCGCTGATAATACCGTGGCAGATGCTTTTTGAGGGAAGAATATCCCCAGAAACATTCATAAAGAGTTCCTTTTCCAGCTCTTCCAGAGTCTGGACAGTAAAAAGGGGATCGGAGCCGGCAGCATCCTGATACCAGCCGCATACCATATAAGTTAAGTTTGCTTCCTCTATGCCGTCTTGGGACAAATCATCGAAGAATCCGAATACATTCCGGCAATGGGGGTAATAGGATGCAAAGTAGGGATTGACAGGGGAAACGGCTGTCAAGGGAAGCCGTTCAATATCCTGATTCACGGAAGGATACTGGCTTAAGGGATAACTTCTTCCCAGATAACGGTAAGGGTGCTTGGGCGTATCCGGGTATGGATAACTGCTGCTGCCCTGGTTGTTGTACTCTTTGCCCCGTTTCAGGAGAAGGGCATCGCTTTCCACCAGAAAGGTTTTAACGGAAATGCACTCTTTTCCTTTCTCCTTCCACATCCGTGTGACGGCAAAACGGTTGGGCACCTTGGGATAAGTAATCGAAGAAGTCTTTTCATCTCCGCTTTCGTTCTGGGTTCCATGGGTAAAACCTTCCGGCAGGCTAAAATGGAGATGGACTCCGGGCGGGGGAGCCTGTCTGGAAACAAACAGGCCGTTGTCAATAGGAATGTCGGCATCATCCAAATCGGAAAAGTTCAGTTCATATCCGGAATATATTTTAGTATCGGGTTCCCGTCCGCTGAGGAAGGCGCGGAGCGTAATGGGAATCAGCAGAGTCTTTGTTTCTTTCATTAGGTCACCTATTATCAAGAACGAAAGGAAGCATCAGAACAAGACCGCTGGGCTGATGCAGGACGAGGGCAGCGGAGCTGAACCGGAAGCCTGAAAAGCCGGGCGACAAGCTCCGGTCTGGATTTTGGGCTTGTAAAGTAATCAGATTGCCAGCGGTATGAATATCCCATCCGGGCGTAAGCTGTGTGGAATTGGAGGAAATATAGGTTAGCTCTACGGAACCGTCCACAAGGGAAATCAGCTGGTAGCCATTTTTCAGGGAAATGGAGGCATGGGCCTTTAACAGCTGAAGCTGCGGAAAAGCTGTCCGCTGGCAGTAGGAAAACTCCTGACAAAAATCCAGATTGTCCAGACAGTCATTCAGGCCAAAGAGCCGGAAGTCTTCGGATACCGTGTCAATAGTGCGGGACGGTACATTGCCAAGGGCGGTTCCGGCCTCTGGGCTGGAATCCGGTTCCGGTTCGGGGGAGGGAAGCTCTGTAACGAGGGCGGTTACCTTTATAGAAATACCATCCTCTATGCAGGAGCTGTAATCAAAGTCTTCCTCTATGGCGCCTTTGCCCTCTTCTAAACAAATATTCCGATAGGACAAAGGATTTTTGGTTCGGGAATCGACAATATGCAGGCTGAGCTGATAAGATTTATCCTTGTCATATTCAATTTCGGCCAATGCGGTAAGAGTAAATTTGCAGACTTCCTTTACAGAATGGTTCAGTATGATAGGCATTATTATTTTTCCTCCAATATAGTATTTTGTAAATCATAGAGTATCTTAGTATAATGAAAAAAGTTAGCGTATTGTTCCAGCACCGTTTCTTTGGAAGTATCGCAGGCGGTGATTTTCTGAAAAACGGCATCCGCATCATAATGAAAATCCATATCCGCTTCCGCGGCCTGCCATACTTTTTTTAAGTTGTCAAAATCCTTGTGGACGGATGTAAAATTCTGGCAAATCCGCTCACACTGAGGGCTGCGGCTCCAGGAAGAGTTTTTGTCCTGATGCATACATTTTTTGAGAAAGGCGTCTGCGGTTCCAAGATCGTATGCATAGGAATCGCTGTTTGGGCCGGAGTAATTGTCCCACAAGCTGTAAACAGACTGCCTGCCAAGGGCATCCGGTGTATTAGGAAACTGACAGGAGAGCTGCAGGAATGTTTCATTTACCGTCCATCCGATTTTTTCCAGCGCTGCAGGATAGGTGGTGCTTTCATCATAAGCGGAATCGTCGTCAAAGTCCTGATAAGGGGGATAGGTTTTATCGGCATGGGTGCCGTCGGGAAGGCAGACGGCCTCCCGGTAAGCCATATTCACCCAGGACTGTTTTGCACAGAAATGCCGGTGCAGGATAGTATCCATCAGAATATGCAGATAGAAACCGGTTTTCATCTTAAGACCTTCCGAAAGCTCTGCAGGCTCCTCGGAGCCTTGTCCGAATTTTTCTTCATAAACTTCCTCGGCAAGCGTATCCATCAGTTTATGAAGCTTGTCAGGGTCTAACAGTACCCGCTCCGCCAAATCCGGGTCGTCCGGTGACGGGGTCTGACAGGGGAAGAAATGGAAGGGCCGCAGGACATCTTCCTGTACACGGAAACTGCCAATGGATTCATCATCGGGAAACCAGGGATAGGAACCGTTCAGCTCATTGGAGGCATACCAGTGTTTCATGGCGGAAGGAATCAGGGGAACCTCAAAACCGCCTGATGTGTCGATCCGGTAAAAACCGGCTTTGTTAATCCAGTCCGGTATTTCATCCACGGCAATCATGCCGGAAGTGGCATTATCCGCCAGAAACTGACAGTATGCGGCAATGTCCTGGGCCTCTGTTTTGGAGAAAGAATTATAAGTAAGCAGATACTTGGCCGCAAAATAATGCATGGCATAGCTTTCCGGGGCATCGGAGGGCTGGAAAGTATTTGCGCTCACGGAAGGCCGGTTGGCAAAAAGAAGGCTCAGCTGTCTGTCCAAATGTTCCATTTCCGGCGTAGGTTGTTTCATTTCCAGAATGGAATCTTTTGGCAGATAGCGTCCCTGCATAGCCTGGTCGCCGATGACCATCCCGTTTCCAATCAGATAGGTTTCCTGGTCAAAGGTAAAATTATAAACGGTATCCCCGTAAGGAACAGAGTTGATTTCTTTAATCCGGGCAGGAACGGCCTTCCGCTCGGAAGAGGACCATTCAAAGACATACTGTCCCGGCTGTACATCGCAGGCCGGCATAGGAAGGGGAGTTCCGTCATCGTCCGCCATGCAGAGAGTGTGGGTTTTGGAAACCCGCAGTACATGGTTTTCGGTTTTGAACTCCAAAAGAAATTCCTCTGTGCCGGTAGTGATATCCCGGACCGGATAGGCATTTCCGTCGGAGGAAAGGAGAAAATCCCCAATCTGTACTTTTTCGGCGGGTATGCCGGCAGAGGGGGCAAGAAGCAGAGTATCCCGGGCCACACATCCCCATTGGTAGAAAACCCGTGCCACCTTTACTTGGGAGGAATCCTCCGGCTGCTTGTTGTACTGGGCAATAATGCTGACAAAATTTTTAATAATCCCTTTTTCCGACGGGTGGCAGATATTTAGCAGCAGATTGGCATACAGCTCTGCTTCGGTGTTGCCGTCCATTACCGCATCGGATTCGAAGTTGGAAGTCCAGTGTTCGGGAAAAGTGATTTTCAGGGAATTGGGCTGGGATTTAATTTCCGCACCGGATTTGTCACGGTTATATCCCTGCACCAATATATTGTCCTTCGAAATTTTTCCCCAAGGGAGCATTAAATGGGCGCCGCCCGGAAGATGAGTATCGTTATGGAGAATCTGGATAAGGTTGATTCTGGGCTGATACTTCTCATAAAAATATCCTGTTTTATCCGTCTCATAGAAATAGGCGCCGTTTTTCAGGGAAACCTGCAGGGAGAAAGGAAGATATACCGGCATTTTGTGGATGCCGTGGGAGAGCGACTGGTTATCACAGTAGTCTGGATCTTCCATCATTCCCGCCCGGTTATAGCTGATGCAGATCTCGTTCGGATGGAACTCTTGGCGTTTTTTTGAGATAACAGGGTGGAACAGAGTTACCTTGTCCACGTCGTCCTGAAAACTTTGTACTGTTGCAGCAGTGGTAAAGACTTTGGCCCGTAAAAGAGGATTGCCGTTTTTAATCCTGTCAATCATGGAGTAGAGACAGTCGGTGCGGATAGGGGTTTCCATAAGGACAGGGTCTTCATAGAGACAGTCGGTTTGGTTCTGGAAATGATTATGGTCTCCCGATATCTCAACAAAAACCTCTTTGAGAATATTTTTGGTGATATTATTGCAAAAGGATTGGCGCAGATGCATTTTGGGGACTTCGGTCTGGGAGCATAAAGACAGCGAGGTAGGAGAGTGGATAGTAAAGGACATTCCGTCTTTGCTGCAAGACAAGTTGGGCTTGGCAGACAGACCTTCCCCGCAAAAGGTATCCGTGAGGTTCAGTTCATTCGACGTAGAGGGCTGGTAACGTTCTGTCCGTTGCAATCCGGCCAGACAAAAAAGTTCAGGAGCCACTTGCCTGACATAATCCTCTCCTCCGGCCTGCTCCATAAAAAAGTCATAATGAGTACTATTAGAAAAATCAAGTTCAAGAGAGCCGCCGTTTTCGATTGCCTCTTCAATAACAGCAGTATAAAGAGCTGATGGTTTCATAAAATTCCCCCTTTGTATTCTAATTTTTTTTAGTGTATCATGAAGAAATTATGGAAACAATTGTATAAATTTACTGAAAATATGACAAAAAATTTGTGAGG
>DNJW01000356.1:0-157 GCA_003488965.1 Lachnospiraceae bacterium
GCATCCACAAACTTGACATGCGCAAAAAACGTTACTGTTCACACGTTGCTTGACGTCCGGGCAGCCAGAGAACATATTTCCACGTGCGCCTCGCTCTCGCTTCATAAAAAACGCAGCAGACACTAGGCTCAATAAAACTTCGCCAAGTGCTGGCGTT
>DNJW01000356.1:449-7215 GCA_003488965.1 Lachnospiraceae bacterium
CCAAGTGCTGGCGTTTTTTAAGAGGCTCCTTAGGAAATATGTTCTCTGGCTGCCTGGACGTCAAGCAACATGTGAACAGTAACCAAAAAACTGCGCAGAAATGGAGTTAAGGATGTTTAGAGTTGAAAAACCTAAAAAAACGGTGTAGAATCTATAGATAAAGCAAGTCTCTTCCAAGCAGGGCGCTTGAGAGGGGACATAAAACGGGAGAATGGATTATGGCGCTTAGTAAAAAGCCGGTTACCGGCATGAAAGATATTATGCCTGCGGAGATGCAGCTTAGGGATTATGTTATCGGTGTAATTAAGGAAACCTATGGTAAGTTCGGTTTTACTTCCATAGAGACTCCCTGCGTGGAGAATATTGCCAACTTAAGCAGCAAGCAGGGAGGAGAAAACGAAAAATTGATTTTTAAGATACTGAAAAGAGGGGAAAAACTGAATCTGGAAACGGCCAAAGGAGAGGAAGATTTAGTAGACGGCGGGCTGCGGTATGACCTGACGGTACCGCTGGTGCGCTATTATTCCAACCACTCCAATGAATTGCCTTCTCCGTTCAAGGCATTGCAGATGGGAAACGTCTGGAGAGCGGACCGGCCCCAGAAGGGAAGGTACCGCCAGTTTATGCAGTGCGATATCGATATTTTAGGGGAACCCTCCAATTTGGCGGAAATAGAGCTGATTCTGGCAACGACGACTACCTTGGGCAAGCTGGGATTTAAAAATTTCCAAATACGTATTAACGAGAGAAGAATTTTAAAAGCGATGGCCGCTTACAGTGGTTTCCCGGAGGAAGCCTATGATAATGTGTTTATTATTTTGGACAAGATGGATAAGATAGGACTGGACGGGGTAGCCGGGGAATTAAAAGAAAGCGGTTTTGAACAGGAAAGTATTGAAAAATATCTGGAATTGTTTCAAGGGATGGAAGAGGCAAAGGACGGACTGAACTATCTTTTGGAGAAGCTTGGGGATGTTCTGGAACCGGATGTAGGGCAGAGTTTGAAAGAAATTATTGCCAGCGTAGGGGCAACGAAGGCTTCCCAGTTTGAAATTGTTTTTGACCCCACTTTGGTCAGGGGAATGTCCTATTATACAGGGACAATTTTTGAAATTGCCATGCCCGAATTCGGAGGCAGCTGCGGAGGCGGAGGCCGTTATGACAAGATGGTAGGAAGGTTTACGGGCAAGGATGTACCGGCATGCGGTTTTTCCATCGGGTTTGAAAGAATCATCCTGATTATGATGGAAAATGGCTTCAAGATTCCGGGAGAAAATAAAAAAACCGCTTACTTGATTGAGAAGGGAATTGCTACAGAAGAGCTTTGTAAGATTATTGCACAGGCTCAGGAGGAAAGGGAAAGCGGTGTCCAGGTGCTGGTGGCGCGAATGAACAAAAATAAGAAATTTCAGAAAGAGCAGCTGAATGCAGAGGGTTATGAACAGTTTCGCGAATTTTACAAAAATCCGCTGAAGCAGTAGAAGAATAGGGAGGAGCATTATGGCAGAAGCAATGAAAGGATTAAAGAGGACACACCGTTGCGGGGAACTTTCCCTGGCCCATGAGGGTGAAACAGTAACCGTGATGGGCTGGGTGCAGAAGCAGAGAAATAAAGGCGGTATTATTTTTGTGGATTTGAGGGACCGTTCCGGTCTGCTTCAGATTATTTTTGAAGAAAGCGAATGCGGAGGAGAAAATTTCGCCAAGGCGGAGAAAATGAGAAGTGAATTCGTTGTGGCAGTGGTAGGCACGGTAGAAAAAAGGGCAGGAGCGGTTAACGAGAATCTGGCTACAGGAAATATTGAAATCAGGGCGAAGGAAACGCGTATTCTGTCGGAGGCGGAGACACCTCCCTTCCCTATCGAGGCGGATTCCAAGACGAAAGAGGAACTGAGACTGAAATACCGTTATCTGGACTTGCGCCGTCCGGATTTACAGCGTAATCTGATGCTGCGCAGCGCGATTACGGCAAGTATACGCAAATTTTTGACGGAAGAGGGATTTTTGGAAATAGAGACACCGATTCTGGGGAAATCCACGCCGGAGGGAGCAAGGGATTATCTGGTTCCCAGCCGTGTGCATCCGGGAACATTTTATGGGCTGCCCCAGTCGCCGCAGCTGTTTAAGCAGCTGTTGATGTGTTCGGGCTATGACCGTTATTTTCAGATTGCGAAGTGCTTCAGGGATGAGGACTTAAGGGCGGACAGACAGCCGGAATTTACCCAGGTGGATATGGAACTTTCCTTTGTGGATGTGGAAGATGTTATTGACGTAAATGAAAGGCTGATACAGTTTGTATGCAAGGAAGCGATTGGATTAGAGGTAGAGCTTCCGCTGCCCCGTATCAAATGGATAGATGCGATGAACCGTTATGGCTCCGACAAGCCGGATACGCGTTTCGGCATGGAACTGACGGATGTCTCTGAGACCGTAAAGGGCTGCGGATTCGGAGTATTTTCTTCCGCATTGGAAGCCGGCGGTTCCGTCAGGGGCATCAATGCCAAAGGGCAGGGCGCTATGCCAAGAAAGAAAATAGATGCTCTTGTGGATATGGCAAAAGGCTATGGAGCAAAAGGGCTGGCTTATCTTTCCATCGGAGAAGACGGCAGCTACAAATCTTCCTTTGCCAAGTTTATGAAGGAGGAGGAACTGAAGGCACTGGTATCGGCAATGGATGGTGAAAACGGGGATTTGCTTCTTTTTGCAGCTGATAAAAATTCTGTGGTATGGAATGTACTCGGAGCATTGCGTCTGGAACTGGGAAAACAGATGGGACTGATTGACGAAAACCAGTTTAAATTCCTCTGGGTGACGGAGTTTCCGCTGCTGGAGTGGAGTGAGGAAGAAAACCGGTTTGTGGCAATGCATCATCCTTTTACAATGCCTATGGATGAGGATTTGGAATATTTGGATTCTGACCCTGGAAGAGTACGTGCCAAGGCATATGATATTGTGCTGAATGGCGTGGAACTGGGGGGAGGCTCAGTCAGAATCTTCCAAAACAATATTCAGGAGAAAATGTTTGAAGTGCTGGGATTTGAAAAAGAGGATGCATACAACCGCTTTGGCTTTTTGCTGAATGCATTTAAGTATGGTGTGCCGCCTCATGCGGGACTGGCATACGGACTGGACCGTCTGGTAATGCTTCTTGTACACGGGGACAGTATCCGTGATGTGATGGCATTTCCGAAAATAAAGGATGCTTCCTGCCTGCTGACGAATGCGCCGGACGTGGTGGATGAAATACAGCTTAAGGAACTGGGGATTTGTGCTGCTGCAAAGCAGTAATGTAGGAAGAAATCAATATTAAGGAAGAAAATGATAAAAATATATATGGCAGATACCGCACTGTTGCCCGACGAAGAGGCAGTCCTGGAAAATATGGTTTTTCTGGACGAAGAGAGGAAGCGGAAGGTGTGGCGGTGCGGAAATCTGGAAGATAAAAAAAGGAGCCTTTTGGCCGGATATTTAATTCAGGCAGGGGCAAAGGAGTGGATGGCACAAGAGGGCGGCTTGCAGGGGGATGCAAAACCGCTTTTTTTGTCTTATAGGTATTCAGAATACGGCAAGCCATATATAAGCCGGAGGGAGGATATGCATTTTAATATATCCCATTCTAAAAACTATGTGGTCTGTGCCTTTTCTGACAAGGAAGTGGGCATTGATATACAGGTGCATAGAAACGGAAAAGGGGATGTGGCACAAAGATTTTTTTCGGCAGAGGACAGGGAACTGATGAGAAGTCTTGCGCAGAACGGTGAGAATCCGGAGGAAATCTTTTTCTCTATATGGACTGTGAAGGAGGCTTATATGAAGCTGACCGGGGAGGGGATGCGGCAGGGGCTGGATACAACAGCTATAGAGTTTGATGAATACAGCAGAGGGGAAACGCAGGAAATGGGTCATTCCAGTATTTGCAAGCAAGGAAGAATAAGCAAGAGGGAGAAAAAAAACAGAAATGCATACTTTCGGGTTTATAGGGAATATGATAAAATGAGCAGATACAGTATGGCCGTGTGCAGTTATGGGCCGATGGGGGATATTCAAAGGCAGGAAGTACGGGATATAAAAAGTATATAAGGGTTTTACAGAAGAATTGGGGGTATAGAACTGAGATGAAGGGCGTCTATGAGTTTGAGCATGCATTGGGCTGGCAGCAGGAGATGCGGGCGGTCCGGAGAGATTTTACTTTAGCCAGAAAAGTAGGGAATGTCAGGTACGGAAGGTATTTTGTGTTTTATCCGGGGATGGGGAAATGGATGTACATAGGATATGAAGACATTGTCTGGGCCTATAGACGGCTGGAGCAGATAAAAGGAAGAAAAGGAGCGGAGACAAAAGGAGAGATGCATTTTCTTATGCTGGTTACGAAGGAGAAAAAACGGATAGGAGTGCCGGTAGGAGAAGAGGAAAATGCGCTGACCGGGCTGGCGGTTATTCAGGAGCGTAACAAGTCTGTGGATATTGGATTTGCGAAGGAAAAAGAGGAGATATATTTATGATTGGGAACAGCGGAAATATCAATCCGAACAATTACGATACCCATAAGCACGAAGTGACAAAATGCCTGCATGAGACAAGAAAGACAAAGCCGGGAGGCGGAGGACCGCTGGCATCAGGCAGCGGTATTCCGGTTTCCCAGATAAGGCAGGAACAGAAAGAAATTCCGCTGAGGGAACTGCTGGCAGACGGATTAAGGGGGTTGTTTACAAAGGTTTCCGGTTTCTGGGCAAGGCAGGGAGTGCATGAGAACCAGGAAAATCCGGTAGAAGAGGAGAAGGGCAAGACATTGCGGGCAGTAATGGCCGGTAAAGATGGGGAACGGGGCTTGCAGGTATCGCCGGCGGAAAATGCGGCGGCAGGTATACTGGCTACGGCAATGGTAAAGCCGGATACGAAGAGGGAAGAAGGACAGGAAGAAACGGCGGAAAGGAAAGTCAAACAGGTAGAGGGAGCGGTAAGCGGAGGGTTAAAAAAAGGACAAGGAGGAATTCAAAAGTTTTTACAGAAGTTTGGCGAAGCGGCTGCAAAAGCAGGCCGGCTGTTTAAGAGAGAAAAACGGAACCGTCTTACCCTTTCGGAAAATAATACGGATTTGGAAATCGGGAATAACAGTTTCCTTTTGGATTCCTATAACCGGATGGGAGAATATAGTTCGCTGGCAAAAGACAGGAGCCTAGAAGGGAATTTCAAAGCGGAAGGCTAGAGAAAATGTATAGAAAACAACGGACAGCTTGCCATGGATTATGGCAAGCTGTCTAAAATTCCGTCAGCGATGGCCAGGGCTATTTCGTCGAAGCGGTTGTCGAACAAGCTATTGTCGCTGTTACTGTTAATGAATCCTGCTTCCAATAATATGGAAGGCATTTGTGTACGGTTCAGTACTACTAAATTGGTTCTTTCATTTACCCCGTGATTGATAAAGCCGACAGCCTGCAGATTTTCGTTGATATTTTCCGCCATGCGGGCAGCCGTCCCGTAACGGTTGTAGACAAGAGACTCTATTCCCATATATTGATTTGGATAGACGCTGGAATTGCGGTGAATAGACAGAAAATAGTCTGCACCGGATTCGTTTGCTTTTTCTGCTTTACGGGCGGGGCTGTCATAGATGTCCGTTGTTCTTGTATAGATGGTGTTTACGCCGGCATTTTCCAGCAGACGTCCTACTGCCAGCGTCAGGTTCAGGACATCCGTTTTTTCTTGTCTTCCGTTATAGACAGCACCTGAATTGACACCGCCGTGTCCGGCATCTAAAGCAATAGTATATGCCATAGTAATTACCCCCGGTTTACTTATTTTTACTTTATGAATAAATAAGCAATTGGTGCATTTCCTATGAACGGTAAATAATGATATTAAGGATTGCAGTGGGGGCAGGGTGAATAACCGGCATCTAGGATTTTGTCCCTGGAAGTGGTGCGTTCAGAACGGGAATCCTGAGAAATGTCCGGTACATCGGTACAGTTTCCTATATGAAAGAGACCGGAGTCCATATCCATAATATAGAGCTGTTCGCCTTCACTGCCGGAGGATGCTTCGTCTAAAGAGGAAGTTACGGCAGTTGTATCCGCGGTATTGTTATTGTCTGTACCGGAAGCGGGGGCGGAAACATCAGTACCTGCAGTGCTTTCATCGGGCATATCCGGACCGGAAAAATCAGGCGCAGGAGCGCTGCTGGATCCGGAATTGCTCTGTGTTTCGGAAACGGTTTGCTCAGACTGGGAAAAAGAAGTTCCCGGCAATTCCGCTATGTTGCCGTTTTCGTCATAAGCAAGACGGGATTCCGTGTCTGCAAAACCGGCATCTGCCGTTTCGGTTTCGGAATCCTTCCAAAAACGCTGTCCGCTGTATTCTGCATATAATATTATTCCGACCAATGAAACCGAACTGACTAACAGAAGCCCTAATATAGTAAACAAAATTCTTTTTAATATTTTCATGTCTTTCGTCCTTAGTGATGTCCATTTTTTTTCATTTTATCATTTTTTAAGAGGTTTTTCAATCAAAAAAGTATAGTAGGAATCCCAAAAGATATTTGACACTGCTGTTAATCGGTGGCAAAATAAAAAAAACGGCTGCCCGGAATCGGCATAGCAGCTGGATAGGAGGAATCGGGATGAAAAAATATGAAGCCGTAATTTTTGATTTGGACGGTACATTGCTGAATACGCTGGAGGATTTGAAAAACAGTGTCAATTATGCACTGGAAAAGGAAGGGATGCCTGTCCGTTCTCTGGAAGATGAACAAGGAATCGCTTATCAT
>DNJW01000356.1:7519-17019 GCA_003488965.1 Lachnospiraceae bacterium
GATGCCTGTCCGTTCTCTGGAAGAGGTAAGAAGGTTTGTGGGAAACGGGGCGAAGCGCCTGATGGAGCTGGTGATACCGGGTGGAGAAGAAAATCCCAAGTTTGAAAAGGTTTTTGCAGAGTATAAAGCGCACTACGCAAAGCATTGCAATGAAAAGACGATGCCTTATCCCCATATCATGGAACTGTTGGCCAGGCTAAAGGAAAGAGGATATAAAATGGCGATTGTTTCCAACAAGTTTTATGATTCGGTGCAGGAATTAAAAAAGCTTTACTTTGAGGATTATATTCCTGTGGCGATAGGGGAAAAGGAGGGAATCCGAAAGAAACCGGCGCCGGATACGGTGATGGAGGCTTTGCGGGAACTGGGAGAAGAAAAAGAGAATGCCGTCTATGTAGGAGATTCGGAAGTGGATATTGCCACTGCAAAAAACGTGGGTATAGACTGTATTGCTGTTGCCTGGGGTTTCCGTACAAGAGAGGAACAAAAAAAGGCCGGCGGCAGGATATTTGCCGATGGCCCTTTAGATATTTTGGAACTGCTGGAATCAGAACGGTGATGTCTGCCAGCCGGCTGAAAGAAAGCGATTAGCAGGACTCAAACATGGGCTGCGGAAATTGAAATTATGGGGTATCCAAGCTGTCGGTGTCCTTGCTGTTTGCGGCAGGGGCAGAAACACTGTCTGCGGTTTCTTTTTCAGCGTCTTTTTCCGCAGGGTTTGTTCCGTCTGGCTCTTCGGGATTTTCCTCCGGCAGAGTCATCAATACTTTTTTGATTCTGTTCTGGCTGATTTCTTTTACCTGTAAGGTAATTCCGCTTTTTGTAACAATGGTTTCTTCTGCTTCCGGGAGGCGGTCTAAGTGCTCGATAATAAGCCCGCCGATGGAATCGTAATCTTCCGAACTCAAAGAAATATTCAAAGCATCGTTAATATCGTTTAGTTTCATGCCGCCTTCCACAAGATAAGAATACTCGTCTATCTGCTGGATTTGTTCTTCTTCGTCCGCGTCGTACTCGTCCCGGATTTCTCCCACAATTTCTTCCAGCAGGTCTTCCAGGGTAATCATGCCTACCGTGGCGCCGTATTCGTTTAAAACAAACGCAGCGTTAGCAGCGATTTCACGCATTTCCAGCATCAGGTCGGCTGTTTTTTTGTATTCATAGGTGTAATAGGCTTCCCTCAATATATCCTTAACATGAAAGTCTTCGTTTCCGGACAGAAGAATAAAATCCTTGATATTAATCAGTCCGACGATATTGTCTTTATCGTTTTCATAGACAGGAAGACGGGTGTACATGTATTCCTTAAAAATATCCAGTACTTCGTCATAACTCATATCCAGACTGACACTGACCATATCAATGCGCGGAATCATAATATCCTTTGCTACTGCGTCGCTGAAGTCAAACACATTGTAAATCATTTCCCTTTCCTCGGATTCGATGACTCCGTCTTCGTGGCTTACGTCTACATAGGTTTTTAATTCGTTTTCCGTCATCAGGCTGCCCTTTTTGTTCATGTCAATATGAAGCAGCGTAGAAATACCTGCAGACATTTTTTCGATAATAAAGACTACCGGGGTAAACAGTTTCATTAATAAAAGAATGATTTTAGCATATACCAGGGAAATTTTGTCGGAATAAATCATAGCCGTATTCTTGGGAATGATTTCTCCAAAAATGAGAATGGCAAGAGTAAGAATACCGGTTGCAATACCTACCGCATAGCTTCCGAATGCTTTGGTTGCAAGAATGGTGGTAAGGGAAGACGCAGTCAGGTTAACAATATTATTGCCAATAAGAATAGTGCTTAACATTTTGCTGTAATTATCTAAAACTGTCAGCGCAGCGGCAGCGCGGGAATTCCCTTCATCGGTCAAAGATTTTAAACGTACACGGTTAACGGTAGTAAAGGCAGTTTCCGCAGAAGAGAAAAAAGCGGACAGACCGACAAGAACAATGATTATAATAAGCTGTATGACACCAGTGGTATCCAAAATTCGTTCACTCCTTATGTATTTAATAATATTTAGGTAATTGAAAAACACAGTGATTCTGCACTTGTCTATTAATAATAATTCAATGCCGTCTAAAGATTATGGAGAAAGCCAAGCACAGCCGGGAATCTCCTTCTGGCGGCATATATGAAATATTACAATATTGTATGACAGGTGTCAAGATATTTTATAGATTAATAAGCGCCGGTTACTGTTCACACATTGCCTGCCGTCCGTACAGCCTTACTTGTTCCTCCTGCCCGCTTCGTTGTACGGACGGCAGGCAACGTGTAAACAGTAACATTCTTTTTTGCAATTTGGTTAATTTATGGGGAAAAGCGGAATATATATTTAAGAAGACAGAATGACTGGAAGGAGATTTACATGGAGAAAACGGGGAAAATGAGAACGAGAAACAAGGAGGAATCCCGCACCGGCAACATGATAAGCGGGGAGGGTATTCTTTTCATGCTGAAAAGCCTGCTTTTTTCCTATGTGCTGACTGCCGGGCTGCTGCTTCTTTTGGCTTTATTGCTTTACCGGTTTGGTTTGCAGGAAAAAGTTGTGAATATCGGAATTATTGTGATATACATAGCAGTTACTTTTTTTGCCGGGCTTTTAGTGGGCAAACGCGCCGGAAGCCGGAAATTTTTATGGGGGCTTTTAATGGGAACGATGTATTTTGCCGTACTGGCACTGGTTTCCTTGGCAGTGAACAGAAGCATATCGGATGTGGCCTCTAATTTTGTGACTGTGTTCTGTCTTTGCGGGGGAAGCGGGATGCTGGGAGGGATGCTGTCCCATTGAGAGGACGGCACAGCATATGTCTGGTTTTATCACCGCTACAGCCGCAGCATACAGCAGCATAGGAGGCTTTGCATTGAACCGGTTGCCGTTCATGCATACCAGTATGGAGCCCGGCTGGAAGGATATTTCTCAAGGAGCCCTTCAAAAAGCGCCGGAGGAATATCCTTTCAGCCGGGCGGCCTGCATCCAATTATAAACAATAACAGCATTAGCAATGTGAAATGCAATGCGAAATCACAACTTTTCTAAAAAAATCCTTTTCCTTACAGAAAATCTATGATATACTACTGTAAGTGCAAACAAGTTCATGAAACATAAGGAGGCTTTGTGATGAAACATATCAAGACATTAAGCACAAGGGATTATAAAGAATCTATGAAAAAAGGCGGATGCGGAGAGTGCCAGACTTCCTGCCAGTCAGCCTGCAAGACATCTTGTACCGTAGGCAACCAGAGCTGCGAAAAGATGAAATAAGGCTGCGGCAGCACAAGATAGACTGAGAATATGGATTTCGTAAGCAGCGATAGCATCGCTGCTTATTATATGCGCAGCCCCATGCGGAGGAAGAATGCCGCCGAAGCGGTACATGGGGTGTGCGGCGAATAGAGAAGATAAATGTTCTCTGTTCGATTATATGGGCATGGAGGATAAAGTGATACATCAGTATAAAAACAATGGATATAATATCATATTAGATGTGAACAGCGGTTCGGTACATGTAGTGGACGATATTGTTTATGATTTAGCCGGTGCAGTGGAAAAACTGCTGGAGCAGGGATGTGCGGAAAAAAGCAGTGAATGGACGGAAAAAATAGAATCTCTGGGGCTGCCCTATAATAAGGAAGATATAGAGGAGGCAACAGAGGAAATCCTTGCGCTGAAAGAGGCGGGAATGCTTTACGCGCCGGATATTTATGAGAATTATATCGGGGATTTTAAAAAGCGGGAAACGGTAGTAAAGGCGCTGTGCCTGCATATAGCCCATGACTGTAACCTTGCCTGCAGATATTGTTTTGCGCAGGAGGGGGAGTATCATGGAAGAAGAGCGCTGATGAGTCTGGAAACGGGAAAAAAAGCGCTGGATTTTCTGGTAAAGAATTCCGGGAACAGGGTGAACCTGGAAGTGGATTTTTTCGGAGGGGAACCTTTGATGAACTGGCAGACAGTGAAAGAGCTGGTTGCATATGGAAGGAGTCTGGAAGAACCTTTTCATAAGAAGTTCCGGTTTACGTTGACTACAAACGGCGTGCTTTTGAACGAAGATGTGATGGAATTTGTCAATCAGGAAATGAGCAACGTAGTGCTTAGTATTGACGGCAGAAAGGAAGTCAACGACAGAATGCGCCCTCACAGAGGCGGTCAGGGAAGCTATGAGGAAATTGTTCCGAAGTTTCAGAAACTGGCAAAGAGCAGGGGGCAGATGAATTATTATGTGAGAGGGACATTTACGAGGAACAATCTGGATTTTTCAAAAGACGTGGCACATCTGGCGGATTTAGGGTTTGAGCAGATTTCGGTGGAGCCGGTAGTGGCGGAGCCGTCCGATGATTATGCGCTGCGGGAAGAAGATTTGGATACCTTGCTGGCGGAATATGACAAGCTGGCGGTGGATTTGCTGGAAAGAAGAAAAATGGGAAAACCGGTGAATTTCTTTCATTTTATGATTGATTTGGAAGGCGGGCCTTGTGTGGCGAAGAGGCTGTCGGGCTGCGGTTCCGGTACGGAATATCTGGCGGTGACGCCCTGGGGCGATTTGTATCCCTGCCATCAGTTTGTGGGAAAAGAAGAATTTTTGATGGGGAATGTGGAGGAAGGCATTACACGTACGGACATCCGGGATGAATTCAAGACATGCAATGTATATGCCAAGGAAAAATGCAGGAGCTGTTTTGCCAAGTTCTATTGCAGCGGAGGCTGTGCGGCAAATTCCTATAATTTCCATGGGAACATCAACGATGCTTATGATTTGGGCTGCGAACTGCAAAGAAAGCGTATTGAATGTGCCATTATGATAAAAGCGGCTTTGGCGGAGGAAGAAAATCCGCAGCAGAAATCAAAAGGTCAGATAAAATTTTAAAAATAAAAAAGCATCCCTCCAGACAGTATCCTGCAGAATTGCCGGCAGGAATCCGGGGCAGAATTGTCTTGACGCTATAATGTATGGAATGGGGATGCGGAACTGAAAAAGGAGAAATGAAGATGAAGAAGAACAAGGCGATTGTCATCCTGCTTGTAATGGTTCTGCTTTTGTGCGGTCTTTCTTATACCGCTGTGGAAGGCATCGGAACGGAAAAAGCAGGAGCAGCATCCGGCATCCGGCTGGGGCTTGATTTGGCCGGAGGCGTCAGTATTACTTATCAGGTAGTGGGAGAGGAAGAACCTTCCGGGGAAGATATGGCCGATACGATTTACAAGCTTCAGAAACGTGTGGAGGTTTACAGCACGGAGGCTCAGGTGTATCAGGAGGGAGAAGACAGAATAAACATTGAAATTCCCGGGGTATCCGATGCCAATGCTATTCTGGAAGAACTCGGCAAGCCCGGTTCCCTGTTTTTTATTGCGGAAAAGAGTCCGGAAGGGGATATGAACTATACCATGACCGTTGATGAAAACGGAGAATGGACCTATATCTTGTTAAGGGACATCGCGGATTTGCAGGCTGACGGTTCCATCGTTCTGGCAGGAACCGATGTGATGGATGCAAGGGCAGGAAGTGCAAGCGACAATATGCAAAACAGCCAGTTTGTGGTAGATTTGACGATGACGCAGGACGGAACAAAGAAATTTGCGGATGCTACTACAAAGGCGTTCCAGAACGGGGAAACCATTGCGATTTATTATGATGATGAGATTATCAGCGCTCCTATGGTTAATGCGGCAATTACCGACGGAAACGCTCAGATTACAGGAAGCTATACTTACGATGAAGCGGAAGCCCTTGCCTCCACTATCCGTATCGGCGGGCTGAAGCTGGAATTGGAGGAACTGCGTTCCAATGTGGTGGGGGCACAGCTGGGCAGCGCTGCCATCAATACAAGCCTTAAGGCGGCAGCGGTAGGCTTTGTGCTTGTTGTTATTTTTATGATTGCCGTTTACTGGCTGATGGGTGTGGCGGCAGGCCTTGCGCTGAGTATCTATACGGCACTGATTGTGGTGCTGCTGAATTTATTTGAAATTACCCTGACTTTGCCGGGAATCGCCGGTATTATTCTTTCTATCGGCATGGCGGTAGATGCCAATGTAATTATTTTTGCCAGAATCAGGGAAGAACTGGCAACGGGAAAGACAGTGCAGTCATCCATTAAAATCGGTTTTGAAAAGGCGTTCTCCGCTATTCTGGACGGAAACATAACCACATTGATTGCAGCGGTTGTGCTGGCTGTCATGGGTTCCGGTACGGTAAAAGGTTTTGCATATACATTGGCATTGGGTATTGTGGTGTCCATGTTTACGGCATTGGTGATTACAAAGCTGATTATCAAAGCCATGTATGGTGCAGGGCTGAAAAAGGCATCTCTTTACGGCGTGGGAAAAGAAGGGAAGATGATTGCTTTTCTTTCCAAGAAAAATATTTTCTTTACGGCTTCTGTTGCAGTGATTGCAGCCGGATTTGTGGTTATGGGAGTGAATGCGGCTTCCAAGGGAAGTCCTTTGAATTACAGTCTGGAGTTTGTAGGAGGAACTTCTACCAATGTAACTTTTAATGAAGATATGTCAATTGAAGATATTGACGGTAACGTAGTGCCTTTAATCGAAGCCATTACAGGGGACGGAAATGTGCAGACTCAGAAGGTGGCGGGAACCAATGAGGTTATTTTTAAGACGAGAACATTGACGGTAGAGGAGAGGGAGCAGTTCAAGGATGCCATGGTGACGAATTTCTCTGCGGATGCGGAAAAAATTACGGCGGAAACCATCAGCTCCACCATCAGCAGCGAGATGCAGTCTGATGCCATTATTGCTATTTTGGTAGCAACTGCGTGTATGCTCGTATACATCTGGTTCCGGTTTAAGGATATCCGCTTTGGGACAAGCGCAGTGCTGGCATTGGTGCATGATGTGCTCGTGGTGCTGGCCTTCTATGCGGTAGCGCGGATATCCGTAAGCAGTACCTTTATCGCGTGTATGCTGACAATTGTAGGATATTCCATTAATGCCACCATTGTTATTTTTGACAGGATCAGGGAAAACCTGACGATGATGGGCAAAAAGGAAAGCCTGGAGGAGATGGTGAACAAGAGTATCAGCCAGACTTTGTCAAGGAGTATATTTACTTCCCTTACCACCTTTTTCATGGTGGCAGCTTTATTTGTATTTGGAGTGACCAGTATCAGGGAATTCGCTTTGCCGCTGATGGTAGGAATCGTATGCGGAACTTATTCTTCTGTCTGCATTACAGGGGCACTGTGGTATGTGTTCAGGACAAAGATTGTGAAGAAAGGATAAGAGCCGGCGGCATTGTTTTGAAAAAACAATAGTTGATAGAGAATAGAAAAAGATGAATTCCCCGCCGGGAGTGGCACAGCTGCTGACTGCGCCGTTCCTGACGGGGATTATTTGGTAAATCGGCTGGATTTGCAACGGCCGGAATAGGGCTAGGAAGCAAAGGAGAAATGGAAAGTATATGGCACAATGGTTTATTGCGGCGAAAAAAGCGGATTTTTCCCAAATCGCTGCGAAATATGGAATTGATCCGGTAATCGCCCGTCTCATCCGCAACCGGGATGTGATAGGGGACGAGGATATCCGCAAGTATTTAAAGGGAGGAAGGGAGGATTTGTATGCACCCGCTCTCTTGAAGGATATGGACAAGGCTGTGGCAATTTTGCGGAAGAAAATCAGAGAAGGGGCCAGAATACGGATTATCGGGGATTATGATGCGGACGGCATCGGCGCTTCCTATATTCTGTTAAGGGGAATGCGCTTATGCGGCGCCCGGGCGGATACAGTAATTCCACATAGAATGAAGGATGGTTACGGACTGAATGAATCTTTGATTGAAGAGGCGGCAGGAGAAGGGATAGACACGGTAATAACTTGTGATAATGGAATTGCTGCCGCTTCCCAGATTGCTTACGGAAAGCAGCTGGGGCTGACTATAATTGTAACGGACCATCATGAAATTCCCTACGAGGAAATGGAGGACGGAAGCCGCAAATATCTGCTTCCTGCGGCGGATGCCGTAGTAGACCCGAAAAGGGAGGGCTGTGCTTATCCGTGCAAAAATATATGCGGTGCCACGGTGGCATATAAACTGGTCTGGCAGCTGTTGGAAGAGGAGAAAACGGCGGACAGGCAGGAGGTTCTGGAAGAACTGCTGGAAATCGCGGCATTGGCCACGGTATGCGATTTGATGGAGCTTAGGGACGAAAACAGGGTTATTGTGAAATGCGGGCTGGAAAATATGCGGCACACAAGAAATCCGGGGCTGAAGGCGCTGATGGAAGTGTGCGGGATAGAAGCCAAAAATATTTCCGCCTATCATATCGGTTTTATTTTAGGTCCATGTATGAATGCCACGGGCAGGCTGGATACGGCCAAGCGGGCACTGGACCTTCTGCAGAGCAGGGAAAGGGCGGAAGCGGTGGAAATCGCGGCAGAGCTTAAAAACCTGAACGATATCCGCAAGGAGATGACGGTCAAGGGAGCGGAAGAAGCGTTTGCTTATGTGGAGCGGGAAGGGCTTCTGGCGGATAAGGTGCTGGTAGTTTATCTTCCTGACGTACATGAAAGCCTGGCAGGAATTATTGCCGGAAGAATCCGGGAAAAATATGGAAGACCCGCTTTTGTACTGACAAAAGGGGAAGAGGGAATCAAAGGCTCCGGCCGCTCGGTGGAAGGTTATCATATGTATGAAGAAATGACAGGCTGCAAAGAGCTTTTTACCAAATACGGGGGGCATAAGATGGCGGCAGGGCTTTCTATGCAGGAGAAGGATGTGGATGTTTTCCGGAAAAAAATTAATGAAAAATGCCGTCTGACTGAGGAGGATCTGGAGGAGAAGATACATATTGATGTGGCAATGCCTTTGTCCTATCTTACAAAGAAACTGATAGAGGAACTGGAACTGTTGGAGCCTTTCGGCGCCGGCAATGCCAAGCCGGTATTTGCCCAGAAGGATGTGCATATTCTAAACGGCAGGATTATGGGGAAAAATAGAAATGTAGGAAAATACTGGGTGACAGACGGAAGCGGCTGTTATTATGACATGGTGTATTTCGGGGATCTGGAGGCTTTTCATAGTTTTCTGGCAAAAAAGGCAGGGGAATATATGGTGAACCGGCTTTACAGCGGAGAGCGGGTGGATATCCCCCTCAGCATTATTTATTATCCCGATATCAACCGCTATGGCGGAAAAGAAAGCATTCAGATTGTGATGCGGGGGTACCGCTAATGAATGGTTGAAATGTAAATAGATAATTGCGAAATTTTAGGTTGTGAGAATATTCTGACAATATATTTTCTGAAAATTCCAAAGTGCCGAACATTCCACCAAGCCCAGTAAGGCAGAAAATACTCGGACAGAGGTCCTCATATTTTCTATGGTCTTGGTTCCATGGCACAAAAGTAATTTTCAGAAAATATATTGTCAGAATATTCAGCAAGTTTATTGGTTTCGCAATTGACTATTCTTGTGAAAATGGCGATTGCGAAACTCTAATTTTCCAATTACGAATTGTGCAGCTTGTATATTCC
>DNJW01000416.1:0-1026 GCA_003488965.1 Lachnospiraceae bacterium
AACGGAATGGGAAAGAGATAAAATAATGAGACTGGATGAAATGAGGAAAAAAATGATTAGACGAAGAATTTTGTGACAGATATGAAAACCGCCGGAACGGCCAGTGTGTATGCTTGTATGGACAGAGGAGAAATGAAGAATGAACAAGAAAGAATATAAGAGGGAACTTTATAAAGTATTTGACCAGAAGATAGATGATTTGGATTTTTCCGGGAGGATAAATCTGATTCAAAAAATATTGGTAGAGTATCAAAAGGACAATGAGGATCAAAGGGATACTTCAAATAAAGGGGAAAAGTGGACAGATGAACAGTTGAAAATTATTTTGTCAGATGCTCCGTCAAAACAAAATTGCATGAAATATGCCATACTTTTTAAACGGGGTTATGGTAGTATTGAACAGATTTACCGTTGGTCCACTACTCAGTATCAGGAACTGTCAGAGCAAAGAAAAGAGGATAGTTTTATTCAGCAGATAAAAAGGGTTGCAAAGGAATTGGGATTAAGAGGATAATTGGATTATATGGAAACAAGACAGTACGTATGCCTTGTTTCCATATAGATATACAATCCACAGCTGTAATATTTACCGAAATGGGTTCGGTAAAATCATTAGTGTGAAGCAATATGAAATAATATGGGAACATAGAAAAAATGCATTTTGTCCGGCAGGAATTTTGTTCCTGGATTTCTATATGGGTAAAAAGATAATGAAATGCATTCAGTGTGCTGCAAAACAGCAGGCTCCATGAGCAGAAGGAAAGGAGGCAAAGAAGCAGGAAAGTCACCAGAGTAACAGTTTTTATATTATAACACTGCGTGTCTTAGGCTGCAACTTGAAAAAGAGGGAAGGAATATGAAGAAGTCTGCAATAATTTTGACAGTGAGTTTTGGAAGCAGCAGCAAAAGCGGCGCAATTGCTGTGCAAGCCATTGAAGAAGCGATTGGAAAAGCATTTCCGGATTGGGAGCTGCACAGGGCATTTACCTGCCGGAGAATGATTGATAGAATTAGGGAGCATGAAGG
>DNJW01000416.1:1342-5210 GCA_003488965.1 Lachnospiraceae bacterium
AGAATTAGGGAGCATGAAGGGCTGGAAATCAGCCATATAAGGGAAGCACTGGAACAGGCGGCAAAGGCGGAAATTGCCGCTATTGCAGTTCAGCCCATATATTTGATAAAGGGATATGAGTATGGGGTTCTGTCCGATTTGGTAAGCAGCTACGGGGACAGGCTGGGGCGGGCAGCGCTGGGGAAACCTCTGCTTTCGGACGAAGGAGATTTGGATGCAGTAATAAAAGCGGTTACAGGGAGAACTGCATCTTACGATGACGGAAAAACGGCAATCTGTCTGGTAGGACATGGTACGGAGTCCGATTCCAATAGGATTTATGTCAGGCTGCAAGAGAAAATGGAGAAGGCGGGGTACGGGAATTATTATATCGGTACTTTAAAAAAGGAACCCGGTGCGGAAGATGTGCAAAGGGCATTAAAAAAGAAGGGGTGTTATAAAAGGGTGGTTCTGGAACCGTTAATGGCTGCGGCAGGCGGCCATGTGTATCATGATATGGCAGGCGAAGAAGCAGACTCATGGAAGTCAGTAATGGAAAGAGACGGATATGAAGTGGAATGTATTTTGGAAGGGTTAGGGCAGATTCCTGCTGTATGCAGTATTTATGTGGAACATGTGAGGGAGGCAATCAGCAGTTTGCAGGGTATATGTATTTGAAAAAGTACAGCGCCATAGCCAGAAAAGGCATTGGCGCTGTACTTTTTTTACCTTATAGGGCTTTTGACATCCGAACTATATGAAATCGATTTCAGCATAATATACAAAAACAAAATATTAAAATCATTAAAAATGACAATTTACATTGCCATCAGCTTTGTATATAATGAATCCATAAAGTGAAATCGATTACATAACGAGTAAGGAGATGGAAATGAAAAAGAAAATTGTTTTTTTGGACATTGACGGAACTTTGACGGAACCGGGAAGCAATGTGCCTCCTGATTCAGCGGTAAAGGCGATGGAGGGAGCAAGAAGGGAAGGGCATCTGGTATTTTTGTGTACGGGAAGGAATTACGATATGCTGTCTCCGCTGCTGAAATATGATTTTGACGGAATAATAGCCAGCTCGGGAGGCTATATCGAATGCAAAGGCAAGGTTATTTATGACTGCCCCATGACAGACAAACAGCGGATAAAAGCGATGAAGGTGCTGGAAGAAAACGGCGTTTTCCGGACGGTGGAATGCATGGACGGTTCCTATACCGATGAAGGCTTTAAGGATTTTCTCCGAAGCCATAGCGGGGAGGGCAACAGCGAACTGCTGCGGTGGCGGGAGCAGATAGAGAAAAACCTGAACATTCTTCCCATGAAAGAATACAAAGGACAGCCGGTATATAAGATAGTGGTTATGAGCCCCGGCGAGAAACCGATGGAGCAGCCTAGGAAGCTGTTGTCTTCTGATTTTAAATTCTGTATTCAGGAAAAGAACAGACAGGGTTTTGTGAATGGGGAAATCATAAGCAAAGAATTTGATAAAGGAAAAGCGATAGAGTATGTATGCAGCTATCTGCATATTCCTTTGAAGGATTCCGTAGCCATAGGGGACAGCATGAACGATAAGGAAATGCTGCTGGCAGCAGGATTGAGCATATGTATGGAAAATGGAAGTGGGGAACTGAAAAAGCTGGCGGATGATATCTGTCCTCCGGTGAAAGAAGACGGAATCTGGCATGCCTTTTGCAAGCATCATCTGCTGTCCTGCGGGTGAAATGAGAACGGGAAATATTCTGAAAAGGTTATTGGTTTTGCAGATATCAGGTACGGCGTACTGAAAATAAAATAAGAAAAGAGGATGAGAGATGGCTATGGATTATGGAAAATGCGCGAAAGAAATTTATGACACTCTGGGAGGGAGAAGCAATCTGGTAAGTGCTGCCCATTGTGCGACCAGGCTGCGTCTGGTGACTGTAGACAACAGTAAAATTGATATGAAGAAGCTGGAGAATATTGACGGAGTCAAGGGCGTATTCAGCAACAACGGACAGCTGCAGCTGATTATCGGAACCGGTACGGTAAACAAGGTATATGATGAATTTCTAAAGGTAAGCGGTATGACGGCGGCGACAAAAGAAGAGGTAAAGGCAGCGGCAGCAGCAAAGCAGCCGGTACTGAAACGGATGATTAAGGCATTGGGAGATGTGTTTGTTCCCATTCTCCCTGCCATAGTGGCCTCCGGCCTTATGATGGGGCTGGTGGAAGCGCTGGGAAAAGCGATTCCTAGTTTTGCAGGGAGCGACTGGTACGGCATTCTTGACTTGATGGCAAATACGGCGTTTACATTCCTTCCGGTTTTAATTGCAGTATCAGCGGCACGGGTATTTGGGGGAAATATTTTTCTTGGGGCAGTTATCGGCATGATTATGATTCATCCCAATCTGTTGAATGCATGGTCGGTAGGCTCTATGGACGCGGCAGATATTCCGGTATGGCGTCTTTTCGGTTTTCCCATACGCCAAGTAGGATATCAGGGGCATGTGATTCCGGTGGTAATCGCGGTATGGCTGATGTGCAAAATTGAAAAGTGGCTGCACAAACATGTGCCGGAGATGATAGATTTATTTGTAACCCCTCTCTGCACAGTATTGATTACGGCATTTGTTACATTAGGATTGATTGGTCCTGTTTTTTCTACGGCAGAAACTTATGTTTTGGATTTTGCAGGCTGGATTATTACCGTAGGGCACGGCATAGGAGCCATGATTATGGGAGCTTTGTATCCATTAACAGTTGTATGCGGCATCCATCACATGTATAATGTAATTGAGGCAGGTATGCTTTCTGCCGTAGACGGGCAGAATATCTGGATGCCGATTGCTTCGGCGGCAAATTTTGCACAGGGTGCTGCATGTCTTGCAGTAGGTTTGAAGGCAAGAAAATTAAAAACAAAGTCTGTAGCGATTCCTTCTTCTTTATCGGCAGCTCTGGGAATTACAGAACCGGCAATTTTCGGTGTGAACTTAAGATTTACCAAACCTCTTGTATGCGGTATGGCAGGCGGTGCGGCAGGCGCGCTTCTCGGTTCCGTTTTCCATATCGGCGCAACCTCTTACGGCGTGACCGGGCTTCCGGGATTTTTAATTACTTTGGATTATACTTGGCAGTATGCGATTGTGCTTGCAGTTTCCTTTGCGGTTTCTTTTGCCCTTACTTGGTTTTTATGGAAAGAGGAAGCGGAGGGTAACGGCGCAGACGGCGAAACAGACGGAAAAGCAGCAAATAATACAGCAGCAAATGATGATGCAGCAAATAATGCAGCAGAGGATGGAATGGGTGCGGAGCATAAGGAAGAGACATCCCGGCCGGAAAGGGAGATGGAAGAAAGGGCTTTGTTTGCTCCGTTAAAAGGAAATGTGATTAAGCGGGAAGCCATTCCGGATGCCACTTTTGCTTCAGGGGTTCTCGGCGACGGAGTAGGGATTGAGCCGGAAACCGGAGAGGTGTGGGCACCTTTTGACGGGGTAATTTCTTCTGTTACGGATACTCTTCATGCGGTAGGAATCAGCGGTCCAGGAGGAATGGAGGTTTTAATCCATGTAGGGATTGATACGGTAAATATGCAGGGTGATGGCTTTGAACTTCTGGTTTCGGAAGGGGAAACGGTAAAAGCCGGGCAGAAGCTGATTGGCTTCGATATGGAGAAGATTAAAGCCGCAGGATACAGCACCACAACGGCGGTTCTTTTGACTAACAGCGACGATTATCCGGATTTTCAAATAGTGAAGAGCGGAAAAACAGATAAGATGGAAAAGCTGATTATAGTAAAAGCATAAAGGTGGTTGCGAAACTCAGTGATACTGCACTTGTCATTGTGCAACTTGTACATTCCAACACAGACGCGCTTTCGCTCCTAGGGTTCCATGGAACCCTT
>DNJW01000105.1:0-1095 GCA_003488965.1 Lachnospiraceae bacterium
ACAGATACGGGACTGTCCGATACCGCCTCCGATGGTATAGGGAAGCTCTTCGTTGATAATGGCCTTCTGGAAGGGGAGTCCGGCCCGTTCCGGGCAGCCTGCTTTATCAAGCTGGGAAAGCAGCGCTTCCTTATCCACACGGATTCCCATGGAGGATAATTCCAGTCCGATATCAAGAACCGGATAGTATACAACAATATCTGCATTTAAGGCCCAGTCATCATAGTCCGGGGCACGGCCGTCATGTTTTTCGCCGGATGCCAGTAAATCGCCGATTTGCATAATGCATACGGCTCCTTTTTCTTTGGAAATGCGGTATTCCCTTTCCTTTGGCGTACAGTCAGGAAACATTTTCTCCAGTTCTCTTGTGGTAATGAAGAAAATATCGTGAGGAAGGATTTCCTCAATATAATCATATCTGATTGCCATATATTTTTCTGTTTTCCGCAAAACCTTGTATACAGTTTTAACTACTTCTTCCAAAGTATCCAAGGTACGCATTTCTTTTGTGATTATTTTTTCCCAGTCCCATTGGTCCACATAGATGGAATGAATATTATCCGTGTCTTCGTCCCGCCGGATAGCGCTCATATCTGTGTAAAGTCCTTCTCCCACAGAAAAGCCGTATTTCTGCAGGGCAAATCTTTTCCACTTGGCAAGAGAATGGACAATTTCTGCCTGTGCTTCTCCCTGGTCCTTGATGCCGAAGGAAACAGGCCGTTCCACACCGTTTAGATTATCATTTAATCCGGATTGAGGAGTGACAAAAAGAGGAGCCGAGACACGCAGGAGATTTAACCGCTCTGCAAGAAGATTCTGGAAAAAATCCTTTACCGTCTTAATCGCAATCTGCGTATCATGTAAATTCAGCGCCGGTTCATAGTGCTCTGGAATCATCAAATTTTTCATAATATGTAATCCTCGCTTTTGCTTCTTCTATAGATTTGTATGCCTGAAAAGCTTACTTTATTATTTAACCTCTTTTTAGGGGAGAATGCAAGGGGGAAAAGGCTGGAATGAAGTTTTTTAGGGAGAATGAAGAGGAATAGTGAGTATATATGTGGTAGAATGATTTATAGTTAACGACATTAGAAA
>DNJW01000105.1:1486-20313 GCA_003488965.1 Lachnospiraceae bacterium
TTTGTTATGTCGTTTACTATAAGTACCGACGGTAATCAAGGATCTGCTTATGGAATATGCAAGTTGCACAATTCGTAATTGGAAAATGACAGTTTCGCAATTGTCTATTTTGCATTTTTATATCCAGATATAATCTTTCCTATAGTAAAATTCCCACATTCAGAATAACCTTTACACCACTAACCGTTAAGTTCTAATTACCGATGGTATTATAACCATTTTTCACCAGAGTGTCAAGGAATTTCACTGCCGATATATACTTGACATCTCTGCGCATTCCCTCTATCTGTTCCCACTTCTCTTCCACGGACCAAAAGTCCACATATGCTGCCCTTTGAGGCATCTGCTCGCATGGAATCTTATAGCTTTTTCTCGCATCCAGAATCACCGTCTTTCCGTTCTTTCCATATTGCCGTTCCAGTTCCGGTACGCCCGATGCCGGAATCCCATACTCTTCATAAATATACTCCGTAAACTCCTCATATCCGTCCCAATGGTCTGTCACCAATATAAAATGGTTGATTCTGGCCAGATAAGGTTCCAGAAGATAAAGCATCATCTGCCGCTCCTCCCTGAACTGTTCTTCATCCAATGCGCCTTCTATTTGTCCGCCCTCCCATCCGATATAAATCAGGTATTCCAGACACGGCACCTGACAAAGCAGTTTCTCCAATAGTACTTCCGGCGGAAGCCTTTCCTCTATCCCCGCCATATGCGCCAGCTGCGGCTGCAGATAATAATCCTTGGCCTTTTCCTTCTTAATGATGCTGCTTAATTCCTCTGTCAGCCGGTTTTCTTCCCAGCCCCTTTTTTTCAGATAAAATTCCGGTACACCGCAGCATCCCAGCTTTCCGTCTTTCCCCATATCCGTTTCTGCTGCAGCTATCCTTCCCTTGCTCCATCTATGCTTTTTATAGCTGTCGCCTTTTTTTAAATAAAAATATAAAATCTTTCCCTCGTCCATGCTGTCTTGTCCTCCTGCCATCCTTTAAAACAAAATATGATACAAGGGACATTCTCATTCACAAAACTGCATCTATCCCTTAGATATGGGAAAAATTTCATCTATTCCTTCCTTAAGCTCTTCCATACTTTCCACACTGTTTATTTTGCCTCTGAATCTGGCGGAATTAGGATAGCCTGCCGTATACCAAGAAACATGTTTCCGCATCTCCCTCATCCCGATATATTCGCCTTTATACTGAATCTGCAATGCGGCATGGCGTAAAATCATCTCCCTGACTTCCTCCGGGGAAGGTCCGGCTATTGCCTTCCCGCTCTCCAGATATGCCGTAATCTGGCGGAAAACCCATGGATTTCCTCTTGCCGCCCGTCCTATCATCACTCCGTCGCAGCCTGTTTCTTCCATCATGCGCTTTGCAGATTCACCGTCAGTCACATCCCCATTTCCGATTACCGGAATGTCCACTGCATTTTTTACTTTCTCAATAATTTTCCAATCCGCTTTTCCGGCATAGAACTGTTCCCTTGTCCTTCCGTGCACCGCCACCGCCGCCGCTCCGGCTGCTTCCGCTGCCTTTGCAATTTCCGCCGCATTCACATGGGCATCATCAAAACCTTTTCTTATTTTTACCGTCACCGGCTTTCTTACCGCTTTTACCGTTTTCGATACAATTTCCTCCACTAATGCCGGACTTTTCATCAAAGCAGAACCCTCTCCGTTATTTACCACCTTAGGTACCGGGCAGCCCATATTAATGTCCAGAATTGCAAAAGGTTTTTCTTCAATCCGTTTTGCCATCTCACTGATAATTTCCGGGTCTGAGCCAAACAGCTGCAAAGACACCGGAACTTCATCGGGATGGATTTCCATCAAGGTCTCCGTATTTTTGCTGTTATACATAATCGCTTTTGCACTTACCATCTCCATTCCCAAAAGCCCCGCCCCCTGTTCCCGGCACAAAAGACGGAATGGCAGGTCCGATACGCCTGCCATAGGAGCTAACAATACATTATTTTCCAAAACCACATCGCCGATTTTCAGCTTTCTTAACCATTTATCCGCCATTGCTCATTTCCTATTCTTCTCGTAAATTATACGAAGCCCTTCCAGTGTCAGCGTACTGTTATAAAATTGGATACTTTCCGCTTCCTCGGAAATCAGCCTTCCCAGCCCTCCGGTAGCAACTACTTTCAGATTATCATAGCCGCTCTCTTTTTTTACCTGGCTGACAATATATTCCGTCTGCCCTATCTGCCCATATACCAGTCCCGCCTGCATGCTGGAAACCGTTTCCTGGGCCAGAATGGATTTCGGCTTCTTAATCTCTACCTCCGGCAGTTTCGCCGTTCCCTCCCAAAGAGCCTTCGCCGATATCCGTATGCCGGGAGCTATAATGCATGCTGCAAAACTGCCGTCCTCCGATACCAGGTCATAAGTCGTCGCCGTTCCGAAATCCAGCACTAGGACAGGTCCCCCATATATCTCGTAAGCCGCCACTGCATCTACAATGCGGTCGGCTCCTATCTGTCTGGGATTCTCTGTCACCACACGGATTCCTGTTTTAATTCCAGGCCCCACTATAACCGGCTGTGTCCCCAGATACCGGACGACTGCCCCCGTTAAGGCATGCATTACATTAGGAACTACACTGGCTATAATCGTTCCTTCCAAATCCCCTCTGTCCACCGAATGAATTCTCAAAAGTTCCATAATACTCATTCCATATTCATCCGAGGTTCTTGCCTGCTTTGTAGTCATCCGGAAAGTAGCTGCCAGCTCTTTCCCTTTATACACACCATAAGTTATATTTGTATTTCCTACATCAATTACCAGTATCATCCTATAGCCTCCTATTCTCCCTCTTCCGCATCCAGCTTTTCATGCAATATAAAAATTCTATAGTAAAGGCTCAGTGCTTCGAACAATTCCTGCCGGTTTCTCCTTACCTCCCGCACCATCAGCCCGCTGCCGATTTCATCATATAGAAAATCATCCTCTGCAAAATCCGTTTCCATCACCACGTTTCCGTTATTTTCAAAAGCAATGGTAAATACCCCGCCCACCTCTTCTGTAAACAAAACGCATATAATATGAAGTTCATCCTTAATTGACTGGGGAATCCCTTGAAAAGCCTCATTAAAATAATATTTCTGCTCATAGGCGTTAGCACCGCAGAGCACTGTTTTATCATCACACATAACCGTATATCCCCCTCACTGATACTTCCCCTGCATACACTGCAACGGTTTGCCCGTCCCCGGTCTCCACCAGAAGTTCCCCGTATTCATTAATTCCCCTTGCCGTTCCCTCATATTCCCCTTTCGGATCCAATACACGTACCTGTCTGTTCCTATTCACCAGATATCCGTTATACTCTTCCATCATATTGGCAAGGCTTAAATCCTTTTCATATCTTTCATAATTTTCTTCAAACCGCTCCAAAACTCCCTGCAGCAGTTTTGCCCTTGCCATTTTCTTCCCGCTCTCCAGCAAAATAGAAGTAGCCGTTTCTTTGATTTCCTCCGGCATTACATCCAGATTCACGTTAATACCCACGCCAATCACCACATACTGGATATAATCCGTTTCCACATTCATCTCCGTCAGAATTCCGCATATTTTTTTCCCATTCAGAACCACATCATTGGGCCATTTAATACCCGCTTCCAGTCCGCAGCTTTCTATTGCCTGAGCTACGGAAAGAGCCATTACCAATGTAAGCCCCGATGCTTTATCCGGAACAAATTCCGGCCTTAACAAAATAGTAAAATAAATATCCTTTCCTCCCGGAGATTGCCACGCCCTTCCTCTTCTTCCCTTTCCGGCATTCTGTTTATCCGCCACTACCACTGTGCCATGGGCAGCCCCTTCTTCCCCAAAGCGCTTTGCATCCGTATTCGTGGAACCGGTCTCTTCATAATAATAAATATTTTTTCCTGCCCACTTATTCTGGATACGGCTCTTCAGTTCGCTGGCGGAAAGGACATCCGGATTGACTTTCAACCGGTAGCCTTTATTCTGTACTGCTTCAATCCCATACCCTTCTTCCTTGAGCTGATTGATAACCTTCCATACCGCCGTTCTGGAAACACCGAACTTGTTGCAAAGTTCCTGTCCCGAAATATAATCCCCTCTCTCCCTAAGGAGCTTTAAAATCTCCGTTTTCATAATTTTCTTCGCCCTTTGCCGCCTTAACGTTTCTTAATATTCCGGTACGCCAAGCGTTGCTGCCATCACCGCTTTTATCGTATGCATACGGTTTTCCGCTTCTTCAAAAACAATGGATGCCTCCGATTCAAAGACCTCATCCGTAACTTCCATTTCCTCTATGCCGAATTTCTCGCTGATTTCCTTTCCTATCTTCGTATCCAAATCATGGAATGCCGGAAGACAATGCATAAACACAGCACCCTGCCCGGCTGCCTTCATTACTTTTGCATTCACCTGATAAGGCAAAAGGTCTTTTATCCGTTCCTCCCATACCTCATCCGGCTCTCCCATGGAAACCCATACATCCGTATAGATAACATCCGCACCTCCAGCTCCGGCTTCCACATCCTCCGTTAAAGCAATGGTTGCCCCGGTATCTGCAGCAATCTTTTCGCATTCCTCTACCAGTTTTTTATCCGGAAAATATTTTTCCGCCGTACATGCCGTAAAATGCATTCCCATCTTGGCACATGCTACCATAAGGGAATTTCCCATATTATAACGGGCATCCCCCATATAAGTAAACCGGATTCCCTTTAAATATCCAAAATGTTCCCTAATCGTCAGCAAATCCGCCAGCATCTGAGTGGGGTGAAATTCATTTGTCAGACCGTTCCATACCGGAACCTTTGCATATTTTGCCAGTTCTTCCACAATATCCTGCCCGAATCCCCGGTACTCAATCCCTTCGTACATGCCTGAAAGAACCCTTGCCGTATCCGCAATGCTTTCCTTTTTGCCGATTTGCGAACCGGACGGGTCCAGATATGTTGTCCCCATCCCCAAATCATGAGCGGCCACTTCAAAAGAACACCTTGTCCGGGTGCTTGTTTTCTCAAAAATAAGCGCCACGTTCTTGCCCTCGTGCCACTTTGTCAATATCCCTTTTTTCTTTTTTTCCTTTAAATCCGCCGCCAAATCCAGCATATATTCAATTTCTTCCGCCGTAAAATCCAAAAGCTTCAGAAAATCCCTCCCTGTCAGGTTCATAATCTTATCCTCCCTATCTAAAATCCGGCAGACGGAACATCTCTTCCAGCTGCCGGAATTATTGCTAACTTTTCTTTTGCTTATCGTTACTGTTTTCCGTTTTCTACCACTACTTCCCTTAAAGAAGATGCAAGGCCTGCAATTCCTTGGATTTCAGAAGGGATAATAATCTTGGTTGCCTTGCCGTCTGCCGCCTTTTCAAAAGCTTCCAGACTCTTGATGGTAAGCACTGCCTGATCCGCTCCCGCTTCACGTATCATACGGATACCGTCCGCAGTGGCTTTCTGTACGGTAAGGATTGCTTCTGCTTCACCTTCCGCTTCCCTAATCATCTTTTCCTTCTGTGCCTCCGCGCGCAGGATTGCCGACTGCTTCTCCGCTTCCGCTTCCAGAATTACGGACTCTTTCTGTCCTTCTGCCACCAGAATCGTTGATTTCTTTTCGCCCTCTGCCCGCAGAATCGCTTCACGCCGTTCGCGTTCCGCCTTCATCTGTTTCTCCATCGCATCCTGGATTGCTGCCGGCGGAATAATATTCTTCAGTTCCACACGGTTTACCTTAATTCCCCAAGGGTCAGTCGCTATATCAAGAGACGAACGCATTTTGGTATTAATCACCTCTCTTGAAGTCAGCGTCTGGTCCAGTTCCATCTCACCGATAATATTTCTAAGAGTAGTAGCGGTCAGATTTTCAATTGCCATAATCGGATTTTCCACACCGTAAGCAAAAAGCTTGGGGTCTGTAATCTGGAAGAATACAACCGTATCAATCCGCATGGTTACGTTATCCTTCGTGATAACCGGCTGCGGAGCAAAATCTACCACCTGTTCCTTTAAGTTTACTTTTTTTGCCACCTTGTCCACAAAAGGCATCTTAAAATGGATACCTACCGACCATGTGCCCTGATATGCTCCCAGTCTCTCCATAACATAGGCATATGCCTGCGGCACTATCTTGATACAGGAAACCAATATCAAAACAACCAATATCAATATGACAAGCAATACAATTCCCATAATTAATCCTCTTTTCTTTTTTCTACTATTAATTTTACCCCATTAATAGCAACAATATTTACCACACTGCCTACTACCAGCTTCATCCCATCCTCTGCCGTCCGTGCCGACCATTCCATTCCTCCCACAGTCACCTGCCCGATTCCCTGCAGATTATCTATCTCGCTGATGACAATCGCCTGTTTCCCAACAAGACTTTCGGCATTCGTCTTTACTCTGTCCTTATTAAAATATTTCACCGCTATAGGTCTTGTAAAATACAAAAGGACAAAGGATACGATAAAAAACAGAATAATCTGCACCACCAAAGGCAATCCCAAGGCTGCAGCAATGACTGCCAGAAGTGCCCCTCCGGCAAACCATATGGTAGTCAGGCCCATTGTAGCTATTTCAATAATGATAAACAACACCAAGGCTACCAGCCAAAAAATTGTATAATCCATATCTGGCGCTCCCTTCCTGCTTTTTTATTATCTTACTATACTTTGCGGTTTTATTCAATATAAGGGGGAAAATATTTTGGGATTGGATTGCTGAAATGAGACACATAAGTCTGCCCGGCCGAAAGGATATTCCTCCGCCGCCGCTTTTTGCGGGGCTTCTTGAGAAATATCCTTTCGACCGGGCTGCTGTATTGGTATCATATACTAATTACCAAAAAACATGATCCCCGATAACAATACCTTCGTGAGCCCCTGCTCTTCTAAAGTGGGTGGCTGTTCCGATATTGGTTGCGCCGTTAATGGCTTCCTGGGCTGCCGTAATACAGCTGTCCGGGATGTTTCCTCCGTATACTCTGGCTACCTTTCCGTTTAGTGCCGGAGTAAATTGTCCGGATGCATAAATAACGCTGTAAATGGTATTGGGGTATGCGCCGCTTCTAACACGGTTCATAACAGCCGCACCTACTGCCAGATGTCCTTCATATCCTTGATTTCCCGCCTCGCAGTAAATCAAGGCCGCCAGCAGTCTTGTGTCGTCAGCGCCTACTGCTACGGCACCTTGGTTTGCCGTAAGTTTAGCTTTTGCCTCTGCCTCCGCTTTCTCTCTTGCCTTGATGGAAGAAATCGTTTCCCCTTCATCTATATGAAAGTCCAAATCCACAAACTCTGCCGAAACATAACCTATCTGGCTGTCATATTTTACGCTTATCCAGTCGTCATCCACTACTTCTATCACATCCAGTTCGTCATCCTGTGCCATCAGTGCAAACACCTCGGACTCCGTACTGGGCTCTCTTCGGATTCTCAGTGCATCCGTATCAATCGTTACAATAAGGTTTCCTACCTCATCGGCAAGACTTTCTGCTTCCTCGTCAAACAGCAGATATTCATCCTTTGCCCAGCCGACCAAATCGCCTGAACGCAGCTTTGTCCATCCGTCTTTTCTTTCCAGTATCCTGCCTCCGCAGTCTTTATACAATACGCCGACTTTTTCCGATTCCTCGTCCGCCTGTGCACGCACATTCAAGGCATTCTGTACATCCGCCATTACGAGGTCCGATTTGTTTTCCTCTTCCTCCGACGTCTTTCTTGACTGCAGGCTTTCTGTTACTGTCTCCTCGGTTACCTGAATCCTTGACGCCGAATTATCTGCCAAAAGATTCTCCGGCACAACTTCCCCTCCATTTTCTCCTGCTTCCTCTATTGCTTCTATACCTTCATCATTTTCTGCTTCCACACCTGAACCATCGTCCACATCAGGGGCTAGGAGTGTAGCTACACCTACATTCAATGAATCCAGATATTCCTGGCTGCTGGTTTTATCCTCACCGGCCACAGCGGTCATACCCACAGCCATCGTCATTATCAGGCTCAACATCAGACCTGACAGTACATGAAACGGCTTTCTTCCTGACATTTCCTTTACCTCCCAATTGATGTCCGGCCCTGATTCCAGGGCTTACCAGACATATTTTCTTTCTACTATCTTATGAAAATATTACGAAATTGTTAATTTTGTTACATAAATAATAGCAAAAGAATTGGTTATTGTCAAGTTTATGCCGTCTTGTCCTAATTTATGCGGAGCAAACTGCAGCTCTACAGTTTTCCGGACTTCTCCACACATGCTCCGATTGCTTCCATAACAGCTGCCCGCATGCCCTTTTCTTCCAAAACAGCGACTCCCTCTATTGTTGTTCCGCCCGGAGAGCAGACCATGTCCTTTAGTTCTCCCGGATGCATTCCGGTTTCCAGCACCATTTTCGCACTTCCAAGCACTGCGCTGGCGGCGAACTCATAAGCCTGTTTTCTCGGCATTCCTGCTTTCACCGCACCATCCGCCATAGCCTCTATAAACAGAAAAACAAAGGCCGGGGAACTTCCACCCACCGCTCCCGCCGCATCCATCAGCCGTTCCGGAATTACCATGGCCTTCCCGAAGCTTTCCATTAATTTCAGGCAGAATTCCTCATCCTGCTTTTCCACTTTGGAGTTACTGCATACTGCCGTGCAGCCTGCCCCCACCAGAGCCGGGGTATTGGGCATACAGCGGATTAGTTTTATCTCTTTTCCGAATCTGTCCTCTATCCATTGCAGGCTCTTTCCTGCTGCAATACTGATAATCAGCTTATCCTCCGTAATCACATCCTTGATTTCTTCTATCACTTCCTGAAAAAACACAGGTTTTACAGCCAGCACTATGACATCCGCCTGTTTCGCCACATTCCTGTTACCGGCAAAAGTTTCGATATGAAACTCTTTTTTCATGCTATCCATCGTTTTCTGTGTCTTTGCTGAACCTATAATATCCCCGGCTCCAACAATTTCTTTCTGCAGCATTCCCCCTATCATTGCCCTTGCCATATTTCCCAGTCCGATAAATCCTATTTTCATCCTCTGCTCTCCTTTTTTCACAGCATTTAATAGGTAATTGCAAAACTCTAAGTTGTGAGAATATTCTGACAATATATTCCCTGAAAACTCCAAAGTGCCAGACATTCCACCAAGCCCAATAGGACAAAATCATGTCGGCGATAGCGCCTCCTACATCCGTCTCTGTCTGGCCGCCTCAAACATCAGCAGCGATGCTGCCACCGCCGCATTCAGCGATTCCACCTTCCCCGCCATCGGAATCTTCACCTTAGTGTCTGCCAGCGCAGCCGTCGCTTCCGTCAGCCCGTTCCCCTCGTTTCCAATCAGAAAAGCCGATGCCTTCCGATAATCGCATTGCTCATAACTTTTTTCCCCTGACAGATGGGCTGCCAATATTTCTGTCCCTGCATCCTTCATCCGGCCGATTGCCCGCTCCAAATCCTCTTCGTAGCAAAAAGGCACCCGATAAACAGACCCCATAGTCGCCCTGATTACCTTAGGATTATAAATATCCGCCGTATCCCGGCTCATAATGATACCGTTTACTCCGGCGCCCTCCCCTGAACGGAGGATTGTCCCCAGATTACCGGGATCCTGAATATTTTCCAGCACGAGAAACAGCGGCGTTTTCTCCTGCTGCAGCATATCTTCCAGCATATAATGCTGCTGCCTTACCACGAACAAAATTCCCTGAGGCGCCTGGGTATCCGATATCTTTGCAAAAACTTCCTCCGACACCGTTTCGTAACCGCAGGACTCCAGCTTCTCTTTTATCTTTTTCCCATCCTCTCCCGGCAGTTCACAATGCCCGGAAAAATTTTCCGAAATATATACTTCTTCCAGCTTCTCTTCCGGCGCTTCCAAAAACATTTTGATTCCCTCTGCCACAAAAACATCCTCTTTTTTTCTCAGTCCCGCACCCTTGTTCAGCTGAACGATTCTTTTCACCCTCTGGTTTGTCATGCTCGTTATCATAACTTTCCCCATTTCTGCGCTGTTTTTGCAAAATTTTCAATCTTTTCCTTACAAATCGAGCAGGGGAAAACCTTCTCTACTGCCCGCTGCGCGCCCCATGTGTTGCCTTAGCGGCATATTTCCTCTGCATGGAGCTGCACATTTACAAACGGACCGGTACATTCCGCACCAGTCCGCTTTTATCAGCACCGCGCTGTTTTCTATTTCCCTTCGGCTCCGTCTACATCGCCAACGCCCGGCTTACTTCATATTGATACTCAGGAATATGTTTCTCCATAGCCAAAGCTTCTTCAATATCAAAATCCTGGAATTCCCCGTTCCGGTATCCTACTACCCGGTTCGTCTTTCCCATGCAGAGAATATCCGTAGCATAAGCCCCCATAATGGATGCATAAAAACGGTCCTTACATGTAGGACTTCCGCCTCTTTGCATATAACCAAGGATAGTCGCCCTGGTCTCTATGCCGGTTGCCGCTTCAATTCTCCGTGCCATGGAGGTTGAATGTCCGATTCCTTCCGCATTAATAATGATATGATGAGTCTTTCCCTTTTTCCTGTTACTGATAATGTTATTTATAATTCTCTGCTCGTTAAAATCATATTTTTCCGGAAGCAAAATATCTTCCGCACCGTTTGCCACACCGCACCACAGAGCAATATAACCGGCATTCCTTCCCATTACTTCAATAATACTGCATCTCTCGTGGGAAGAAGAAGTATCCCTGACCTTATCGATTGCCTGCATTGCCGTATTAATTGCCGTATCAAAACCTATCGTGTAATCCGTACAAGATATGTCCAAGTCAATGGTTCCGGGAAGCCCTATGGTATTGATTCCTTTCCTCGAAAGCGCCTGCGCTCCCCTGTAGGAACCGTCTCCTCCGATGACAACCAGACCTTCGATGCCATGTTTCATGCATACCCTTGCCCCTTTTTCCTGTCCTTCTTCGGTCTTGAATTCCATACAGCGCGCCGTTCCGAGAATGGTTCCGCCCCTCTGTATAATGTCCGATACGCTGCTTCTTTCCAGGTCTATGATTTCCTCATTTAAAAGTCCCTGATATCCTTTTTTAATCCCTTTTACCCTTACTCCTTTGGCAAGCGCCTGCCGCACAACCGCACGGATAGCCGCATTCATCCCCGGTGCATCGCCGCCGCTGGTTAATACTCCTATTGTCTTAATTTCGTCCGCCATGCCTACACCTCTCCTATTTATTCGTCAGATGCCTACTATACTTGCTGCATTGCCGATATGCCCCAGCATTCAGTCTTCTCCTTCACCGCCGCAAACCATATGCAGCATCTTTATTTTACCTTGTTTCCTCCTTGTTTTCAATATCTTTTTTGCTTATGTCACTTTCACATTTTCTTCCCCGTACAAAGCGGCCAGTTCCTCCACCAGTTCCTGGTCCGCCTTTACATTTCTGTTGGGCGGCAGGTTTTTCAGCGCTCTCGGATTCTCCACATAAATACATACACCGTCCCGTCCGTCCGATTCCGCCAGACGGGCTAACAGCTCTTTTTCTGCTTTCTCATAGGCATCTTTGGTAGGAAACTTAATCCACAGCTTCTTATGAATTTCATCAAATCCGGTCACTTTTTCACAAATCAGTTTTCCGTCCTTCTCCTCTTCCACAGATACACGGCCCTTCACAAATATTTTGTTGTCCTCCATCAGCTTCGCCGAATTTTTCTCATAATCCCTGGGAAATACGATAACCTCCACCGTCCCCACCAAATCTTCCAGCTGAAGAAACGCCATCACCTTGTCATTCTTCGTATATTTTATCTTTTTGTCCGCTATGATGCCTCCAACCGTAACGCTTTCCCCATCCTTCACAGAGGTTTCTCCCGTCTCCTCATCCAAAAGAAAGTCCGCCGTCGTATTGGTGATATTCCTCTTCCATATCTGGGCATACTCTTCCAACGGATGCCCGCTGATATAAATGCCGAGCACCTCCTTTTCAAAAGCAAGACGCATTTCCTTTGAATATTCCCCTACCTCCGGCATCCTGATTTCATAATCCCCCTTATCCTCTTCAGAAGCGATATCAAAAAGGGACAGCTGCCCCGCCATATTATTCTTTTTATCCTGCAGTATGCTGTCCATAATCTGCACATAAACGCTCATGTACTGTTTCCGCGTACCCCCAAGGCTGTCCAATGCTCCCGCCTTAATGAAATTTTCCACAACCCGCTTATTAATTTCCTTATCGGCAATACGTGTGATGAAATCCTTTAAGTTCTTATATTCTCCCCGTTCTTCTCTTTCCTTCACCAGCGCTTCAATCACCGGATACCCTATGCTTTTAATTGCTGTCAGGGCATAACGGATTCCTCCTTCGGTTACCGAAAAACCGGCAAATCCTGCATTGATATCCGGTGGCAGTATGGCAATCCCCATACTCCGGCAGGTCACGATATATTCCGAAACTTTTCTCGGAAAATCGATTACAGAAGTAAGCAGCGCCGCCATAAATTCCACAGGATAATAATATTTCAGGTAAGCTGTCTGATAAGCAACTACCGCATAGCAGGCGGCATGGGACTTGTTAAAAGCATACTTGGCAAAATCCATCATATCCGCATAAATCTGTCTCGCCACATTCTCGCTGATACCCTTTGCCACACAGCCCGGCACCCCCTCTTCCTTATTTCCATATATGAAATTATCCCGCTCTTTTTCCATCACCGACTGCTTTTTCTTGCTCATGGCACGGCGCACCAAATCACTGCGTCCCAGCGTATAGCCGCCCAAATCCCTTACAATCTGCATGACCTGTTCCTGATAAACGATACAGCCGTAAGTAGAGGACAAAATAGGCTCCAGCTGCGGACAAGAATAGGTAATCTCTTTATGGCTGTTCTTTCCTTTTATATACTTAGGTATAAAATCCATGGGGCCCGGCCGGTATAACGAAATTCCGGCAATGATATCCTCCAGACTCTGGGGTTTCAGCTCTTTCATGAAATTTTTCATGCCTCCGCTTTCCAGCTGGAACACGCCGTCCGTACGCCCCGTACCGATGGATGCCAGTACCGCCTTGTCATCATAATCAATATGTTCCATATCCAGACGGATTCCCTTATTTTTTTCTACGTACTGCACCGCGTTCTGAATTACTGTCAGTGTACGCAGGCCAAGAAAATCCATTTTTAACAGCCCCAGTTCTTCAATCGTAGTCATAGTGAACTGGGTTGTAATAGAACCATCGCTTCCCCTTGACAGAGGCACAAATTCCTCCGCCGGCTTGCTGCAGATAACAACTCCTGCGGCATGCATTGATGTATGTCTCGGCAGTCCCTCCAAACGCTTGCTCATATCAATCAGATTTTTCACCTGCTCATCGGTTTCATACATTTTTCTAAATTCCGGATTGGCGCTCAACGCCCTGTCTATGGTGACATTCAGTTCATTGGGAACCATCTTGGCAATGGAATCCACATAAGCATAGGGCAAATCCATCACACGCCCTACATCACGGATAACTCCTTTCGCCGCCATGGTACCGAAAGTTACAATCTGCACCACCTTATCCGCGCCGTATTTCCTTCCCACATAATCAATGACCTCCTGCCTTCTTTCAAAGCAGAAATCAATATCGATATCCGGCATGGATACACGTTCCGGATTCAAAAACCGTTCAAACAGCAGATTATATTTAATCGGGTCGATATCGGTAATTTTCAGGCAATAGGATACTATGCTTCCCGCCGCAGAGCCCCGCCCCGGCCCTACCATAATATCATTCATCTTCGCATAGTTAATAAAATCCCATACAATCAGAAAGTAATCCACATATCCCATACTGCGGATGACATCCAGTTCATATTCCAGACGCTCTATCAGGCTCTGTCCGTCCTTCTCCTCCGAAGCCGTTCCTTCCTTTGTCCCGCTTTCTTCCCCCTGTTCCGGCAGCCGCCAAATTCCATACCGCTCATGCAGGCCGTCATTGCACAGCTTATTCAGGTAAGTCCAGGAATCATACCCCTCCGGCACTTCAAAATGGGGCAGCTTTGTCACCCCAAACTCAATCTCTACATGACAGCGGTCCGCAATTCTCTGGGTATTCTCCACGGCTTCCCAGGCATACGGGAACAATCCCTTCATTTCCTCTTCGCTTTTGACATAATACTGCCCGCCCACATAACGCATCCTATCCTCATCCGACAGCTTTTTGGCCGTCTGGATGCAAAGCAGCACATCGTGGGACTTTTCATCCTCCGCATAGGTATAATGCACATCGTTGGTAACCACAAGCGGAATATCCAGCTCCTTGCTCATTTTCAAAAGAGCGGCATTCACTGTTTTCTGCTCAGGAATGCCATGGTCCTGCATCTCAAGAAAATAATTCCCCTTACCGAAACATGCTTCATATTTTAATGCTGCTTTTTCTGCCTCATCTATCAGGCCTTTCACAATATACCGCTGCACTTCTCCTGCCAGGCAGGCGGAAAGGGCAATAATCCCTTCATGGAATTCATTCAGCACTTCCATATCCACCCGGGGCTTATAATAATATCCTTCCGTAAAACCCCGGCTGACAATTTTCATCAGATTGGCATAACCCATATTATTTTCCGCCAAAAGCACCAGATGATAATATCTGTCCTCCCCGCCGATCAATTCCTTGTCAAAACGTGAATTGGGCGCCACATATACTTCACAGCCCATAATCGGATTTATTCCCGCCGCCTTTGCCTCTTTATAGAATTCAATCACTCCGTACATAACGCCGTGGTCCGTAATTGCCGCACTGTCCATGCCCAATTCCTTCACCCGTTTTACATACTCTTTAATCTTATTGGAACCGTCCAGCAGACTATATTCTGTATGGACATGTAAATGGGTAAATGCCATAATCCTTGCTCCTTGCTTTCTCTTGCGTTTTGCTGCTTCTGCTTCCTGCAGCAATTCATGCTGTATTGATTTCAGATACATAGGACATGCTTTCCGCTGTCTTGTATCTCCCTTTCGTCCCTCGGATCCTCCGGTCAGAGCCTCAGCCCCATACGGAGAATGCATTTCAAATCAAAAACCCCGCTGCAAGCAACGGGGTCTTTGACCCTCGCGGCAGTCGCCAAATATCCACACAGGCGTGGCTGCTTGGCTCGTTGCCCGCGGGAATCAAAAACCGTCTTTATTCCACGGTAACTACCTTTGCCAGATTCCTCGGCTTATCCACATCCAATCCCTTATCAAGAGATACATAATAAGCCAGTAACTGCAGAGCCGCCGAAGCAGGCATCACCATAAACCCGTCCTCCATCGCAGGCAGCTTAAAAATGCTGTCCCAGACCGCTTCCCTTTCAAGGCTGAATGTTTCCTTCATAAACAGTATAACCCCTGCGCCTCTGGACTGCACCTCTTTTATATTAGAAAATTCTTTGGACTGCACCTTGCTTTGAGTTACTACCGCTACTACCGGGGTATCTTCCGTAATAAGGGCAATGGTTCCGTGTTTCAGTTCACCGGATGCATAAGCCTCCGAATGAATATAGGAAATTTCTTTCAACTTCAGAGAACCCTCCAGCAGAATGGAATAGTCCAGCCCCCTGCCTATCATAAACACATCCCTGGCATTTAGAATAGAACGGGCAATATAATGGATTTCTTCTCTTCTGTCCAATACCTGCTGCATCACATCCGGCACTCTTGTCAGTTCCTTTGCAAATTCCCTGGCTTCCTTCTCTCCGAAGCTTCCTCTGATGTATGCCATCCGTCCAATCAGAAGATAAAGCACTGCCAGCTGGGTAGTATATGCTTTTGTGCTGGCAACCGCAATTTCCGGTCCGGCATTGGTATAAATCACATAATCGCTGACACGGGCTACAGATGCACCTCTCACGTTTACCACTGCCAAGGTTCTGGCACCGTTTTTCTTTGCATGTTTTACCGCTTCCAGCGTATCTATCGTTTCCCCGGACTGGGAAATCGCTATCACCAGCGTTTCCTCATCCACAATGGCATCCGAATACATAAACTCGCTGGCCAGCTCCACATCCATATGGATACGCACCAGTGACTGCATCAGCGCTTTTCCCACCAGCCCCGCATGCATTGCCGTCCCGCATGCCACCAGGCATATTCTTTTACATTCCAGAAGCAGGCTGTCGGGAATACCGTCTGCGCTCAAATCCGGAATCCCTTCACGGATTCTGGGCATAATGGTTTCCTTAATTACCTGAGGCTGCTCCATAATTTCTTTTTCCATATAAAAAGGATAACCGCCTTTGCTGCTTCTGTCCACATCCCAGTTCACCGTCAGCCATTCCGGTGCCGCTGCCTCTCCTGACATATCATATAGCTCTATGTCTTCTTTTTTCAGCACCGCCACATAAAATTCCGGCAGCACAAAATACTCCTTTGCATACTGCCCCAGCACCGTCACATCGGAAGCCAGCATACTTCCCTCCCTGGCCCGGGCAATCACAATAGGACTTACATTACGCACCGCAAAAATAACCCCCGGAATATCCTCAAACAGAATACTCAATGCAAAAGTTCCTTTCAGCTTCAGAACCGCCTTGCGTATAGCTGCCAAAGGGTCTCCGTTATAGAAATGAGCCAATACTGCCGCCGCCACCTCGCTGTCCGTCTGCGACTGCAGTCTGTCTTCCAAATGATATCTCCTGATTAAATCCCTGTAATTTTCTATAATCCCGTTATGAACCACCGCAACATTTTCAAATTTATGGGGATGGGCATTGGCATCACTGACCCCTCCATGGGTTGCCCACCTCGTATGCCCGATACCGCATGTACCACGGCTCCTTTTCCCCTGGCACAGAGAACGCAAATCCTTTACCCGTCCCGCACACTTACGTACTTCTATGCCGCCGTCCGCCTCGCACACCGCAATACCGGCACTGTCATATCCCCTGTATTCCAGAACCTCCAACGCATCTACTATAATATTTTCCGCCTCTTCCGCTCCTGTATAACCAATAATTCCACACATATATCTTCCTCATCTTTCTATCTTCATATATATTATATGTCACCAATTTCTGTAAGGAAATTGATGACCTGCGGGCGCATCAGCGCACTCCCTTATTTTATATGTCACCAATTTCCGTAAGGAAATTGATGACCTGCGGGCGCATCAGCGCACTCCTTTATCCATATGTTTATCCTCTTCCGCTATGCCGTCTTTGTTTTGCAGTCACCCGCATATTTTCCCGGCATATCACGCACCGGAAGCCGTACGGGAAGGCACCCGCCGAACATTTCGATAACCTTCCTCCTCGTCAACCTATTCCTTTTCCGATAGGTACATGGCGCTAAATGAGGGACTATGGGAAATTATTGCATACAGCCAAAAAAGATGTCCTATGCATCTGAAATCAATACATATTGCTATTATATTTACTTGTCAAGGTGCATGATTCCTTTCTATATAAAATAAAATATAGGAATACTTGGGGAATTATAACATAAAGTTTTTGCGGTGTAAATGGGGGATTGGTTTATTATGTATTGGCGGACAGTCCGCCCGGCAGAAAAGATATTCCTCCGTCGCCCCGCTTCCGCTCCACAAAAAGCGTAACGGACACTAGGTTCGTGAGAAACCTCACCAAGTGCCGACGCTTTTTAAGGGGCTCCTTGAGGAATATCTTTTCTGCCGGGCTACAGTATTGGTTAATATCCAATTGCAAAACTGTCATTTTCCAATTACGAATTGTGCAGAATTACTGAGTTTCGCAAACGTCTAATACATATCTTACGTAAAAAGGAGAAAATCCGCTTGCCTTTATTATCAAATAATGTTATAGTAACTACACATTCAATTATCATACAAACAAGTATGATATCTAACTTCTAGTTTTCTGGAAGATAAATGGGATAAGTCATCCTAGGATTACCAACATTTAGTTTAACAGAAGAGGTAAGTGTATATCGGGAAATGTCGGCAGTATTTCTTTCCTTTTCTGTATTTATATGCGACAGATTAATACTGAAAAAGGAGTCATTATGACGAAAGAAAAAGAACCTATTATTGACAATCCGAACATCAGGGACAGCAGCAGTAAGCTGATTTTCGGAGATAATATTCTTTGTTCCCAATTTTTGCGTGATTATGCGGATATGGAAGTTTTGAGAAATATCCAGCCGGAGGATATTGAAGATGTATCTGAGCGTTATGTTCCTTTATATAGTACAGAAAGAGAAAGCGATACTGTTAAGAAGGTGAATATTTCAAAGTATCTACATACCAAGGAGAATGAAAACCCGCTTGCATTACCACTTTATGTTGTTTCACTGGTTGAACATAAGACGAAAGTGGAGTATAATGTGTCTATGCAGATGCTCCGGTATATGGTTCATATATGGGAAGACTACGAAAAAGAGATGAACAAAAAATATTCTCATATAAGTAACAGAAAGGATTTCCGTTATCCTCCTATTTTTCCAATTGTTTATTATGAAGGAACGGAGAGGTGGGCTGCGCCATGTGATTTAGCAGACCGGATACTCTGTAAGGAATTGTTGGGTAATTATCTTCCGCATTTTAAATATCAGATAATAAAGCTTCATGATTACAGCAATGAGGAACTTCTGGCAAAAGGGGATGAGATTTCTCTGGCAATGTTGATTAATAAAATCAGATGTCCGGGGGATATGGAAATATTTACGAAGCTTCCGAAAGAGCAGATGGATAGGATATTGCAAGACACTCCAGAATATCTTTTAGGTATTATGGAGAAGTTGCTTAGAGCATTGCTTTATAGTATGAATCTGGCAGAGAATACGACAGAAAATGCGGTGGCAAAAATTAAGGAGCGAAAAATGGGAAGGCTATTTGAAGGAGTAACATTTAATTTTCAGACAGCGATAGAAGAGGCAGCAAAAGA